>JAFYGL010000237.1 GCA_017543165.1 Victivallales bacterium
CATCGCCTTCCTCAAAATGCCGAATTTCAGGAAACGGTTGCAAAGCACACAGGGGGAAGGCGTCCTTCCCAATGCATATTCATTCACAAAATAATCAAGAATAATAGAATTGAATTCCTTTTTGAAATCGAGTAATTTCAGTTCTATGCCAAGCCTGTCTGCGACCTGCTCCGCTCGGGCAGATGAGGCATCAGTGACGCACATCGTATAGCCGCGCACGACATGCCCTGCCCTCTTCATGAGAAGGGCCGTCACGGCACTGTCCACGCCGCCAGATATTCCAACGCCAATGATCATATAAGCATTTTGACTCCTGGCAAATGCTCCAGGTTTGCAAACAAAATGCGCAATGTTGGATAATCGGGAACAAGGGCCTTGATAATCCAGGTTCTGTAGGTTCCAGAAGACGACACGTTGCCTGGCACACAGGAATATTGAGGAAGCTCAGCCCTCTCCAGCACATCTGTAATCAGTTCGGCCAAATCTCCTGCAGACGAATATGCAAGCACACGCCCATTCCACGTCAAGGGGAATGAAAGTCCTCCGTTATACAATTCCTGTTCCGTATCCACTGTAAAATCCCGCATTTAAACAATATGAATAATGGCTTTGGAAATGGCTTCGCCGCTTCTATGCGACAAGGCCAAATGCCAAAGCCATTATGACTGGTTTGATTAGGAATCTATTGAGGATTCAAAATCAATTGCTTGTCTGGAGGCCGAAGATGTCTCCATTGGACTTCATCAGGGCCTGCAGATTATCCTTCGTGATGAGAATGTAGCGCTTGTCAAAGGCAGCCTGCGTTTCCTTCGGTGCCGGCTTGTCATCATAGACGGCCGTCGGGGAAGAGGTGACAGCAGCGACTGCAGTGCCAGCATTGATGAAGCCAGCGCAGCCGAAGAGGTTTCCGCTTGCGAGAACAACCTTTGCATCCTTGAGGAACGGAGCAGTGAAAACGCCCTTTGCCTGCTTGATGTCACGTGGCAGCGATGTGGTGAAGATAATCAGATCATACTTCTTGCCCTTGAGCATCTTCTCAAGCATGGCCTGCCTGAACCACTCTTCCATGGGCTCGACCATAACCATTTCCGGAGGAGTGCCAGCTGGCGGCTGTGGCACGTCTGGCTTCACGAAATCATCATCGCTCAGCTCGAACATTGTTTTCCATGTCTGCATTTCGACATCCTTGAGAGGATCCACATTGGGGTCAATGACTACGATGGCTTTCTTTCCAGGGCAGAGTTCCTTGACCTTGTTGCCAAGGACCGTGACCTTCGCCACGCGGAATGCATTCTCACGGGCCATCGCTGACTTGTTTGCAGCAGTGCTAGATGAGTTGCTGTATGCAAGGAAAAGTCCCATGCAAATTGCGATTATTGCACAGATGACCGTCATCGGCTGCCCCCAAGTGGCCCCTTTCTTGGAATTCTGCCATCCAACAATTGCACCAATGGCCGCGATGAGCAACACTGCGTACAGAATGATATTATTCAACATCTCCACTTTCTCCTTCTTTTTTGTTTTATTACTTTTATTTCACTTTCTCCGCCGGTTCAAATGAACCGGCAGTTAAAAACAATGCTTAAGATAGCATATTCTGCGAAAATGCAAATTCTCCTAGCGGTCACGCACATTGACAACAGGCGTGCCCTTCTTGACCATGTCAATGACACGCATATTTTCCAGGGCCTCATCCAGTGTCACTGGGAATTTCGCCCCATTGCGTATCGATTCATACAGGTACTTCCAGCATTTCCATGTATCGTCGCCGCTTGCCGGCGCGGTCTGGATGTCATATTCAATCCATTCGGGCTTCTTGCCGCCGCCAAAGCTGCCGCGCACTAGCGGATTGGCGCTGGTGGACTGGAACGTTGGCTTTGGTGCCGCCGGGTTGATGTACTTGAGATGCAAACGGAGCTCATCATTGCTGACAAGTGTGCCAAGAGTGCCGTTCACAACATAAACTGGTTCAGGCAACGAGCAGCCGCCCGAAATCTCCAAATCCACCACGCGGTCGTTCTCGCCACGAAGAATTATGCGCACATGATCCTCGGCATCGCCACGAGCCGCGACGAGCTTGAGGTCGCTCCAGGCATCCTTGACAGGGGATTCCAGGAAACGCATCGCATGATCGACAATGTGCGGTCCCCAGTTAAGAAGCTGGCCGCCGCCGCAGGCCTGTATCGTCTGCCAGTCGGCACGCCAGTCGTAGGAATTGCGGCGCAGCTTGATCTCATACACAAAACCAAGCTTGCCACTGTGGATGATGGACATGATGTGTTCGAAAGCGGG
>JAFYGL010000238.1 GCA_017543165.1 Victivallales bacterium
CCACAGTCCACAGTCCACAGTCCACTGTCCACTGTCCACTATTCACTGTCCACTTGCAATCTGCTCCAGTTCCTGCCATCGTTCATACAGCCGTGCCACTTCCGCCTTCGCATCCTCAAGCTGCTGTGTCAGTTCTGCGGTCTGGCGGCCATATTTCACATGAAAATCAGGAGAACTGAATATGTTCTCCAATTCCTGCACCTTTTCTTCAGCGGCAAGGATGTTTTCCTCCATTGCCTCCAGTTCCTTCTGTTCGCTCCATTTCAGTTTGCGTTTTGGCGGTTCTGCGCGTTTTGGCGCGGCAGGTGCAGTTTCCGTCTTGGACTGCTGCGTCTTCCTGGGACGATGCTCTGCGTAGTAGGCGTAGTTGCCTGGAGTGAAAGTCAAAGTGCCGTCATCCTCGAATGCAAGAATATGTGTGCAAATGCGGTTGAGGAAATATCGGTCATGGCTAACCACTGCGACGCAGCCGCCAAAGTCCACCAGCGCCTCCTCAAGTACACGCAACGTGGCCAAATCCAAATCGTTCGTAGGCTCGTCCAATGCCAGGAAATTACCGCCGTTCTTGAGGATGATGGCAAGCACAAGGCGATTACGTTCGCCACCAGAAAGACGCCCCACCTGCGAGTTGATTTCATTGTCCTGGAACAGGTAATTCCTCAAATACGTCCACAGGCTGACTTTTCTGCCGCCGAACATGACAAAGTCATTGCCCTCGCCCACTTCCTCGAAAACGGTCTTTTCATCATGGAGTTTTACGCGGTGCTGGTCTGCATAGTTGAATACCACACGCTCGCCGACGCGCACGGAGCCCGTGTCTGGCTGAAGTTCGCCCAGCAGCACACGCAGCAGACTTGTCTTGCCAAGGCCATTGCGCCCAACAATGCCAAGACGCATGCCTTTTTCAAAGTCCAGCGACAGATGCTCAAACAACTTCTTGCCGCCAAGGGACAGTGACACATCCTTCAACTGCACTATTATATTGCCGACTGGCGGCGCCTCTGGTATCAGCAATTCAACATACTGCTCACGCTTCAAGGCCTCCTGGTTCACCGCATCCTCAAAACGCTGGACACGGCTCCAAGACTTTGTGCCTCGCGCCTGCGGCGCTCGGCGTATCCAGTCTATTTCGCGGCGAATGAAGGCCAGGCGCTTTGCCTCCTGCGCCTCTGCCTCCTCGATGCGTTCCGCCCTGCGGCGAAGATAATCAGTGTAGTTGCCGTCGTAGGAATACAATTTGCCCTCGGATAATTCGATTATACGCGTAGCCACCTTGTCCAGGAAATATCTGTCATGGGTGACAACAAGGCATGTCTTGCGTGATTTTGGTATAAAGTCCTCCAGCCACTCGATGGTCTCGCTGTCCAGGTGGTTGGTAGGCTCGTCCAGAAGCAGCATATCTGGCATGTCCACCAGCACCTTCGCCAATCCCACGCGGCGTTTTTCGCCGCCAGACAACGTATCCACGCACCTGTCCAAAGCGGGAATGGAGAGGGAACTTGCAAGCATCTCAATGGTGTTGTCCAGGTCCCAGCCGCCACGTTCAGTGATAAATGCCTCCAGTTCATGCTGCCTTTTGCCTTCCGCGTGGCTGAAGTCCGCAATCATGTCCAGCAATTCAGACGCGCCTTCAAGAATTGACTGGCGCACAGTTGTGCCAGGCGTCAAATCCACTTCCTGCGGGAGGTAGGCTATGCGTATGCGCTTGCGTGTGCTGATATCGCCAGTGAAGAAATTCTCATGTCCGCCAAGTATGCGAAGAAGGGAGGATTTGCCGCTGCCATTGCGCCCGACAAGCGCCACACGCTCCCCTTCCCTTATCAGCAAATCCTGATTGTCGATGAGGACATTTTCCGCTATCTGGAAATGCAACGCCGTGGCGGCAAGCATAACTGGATTCGATTCGTTCATAATAAGATATTGGCGTAACTATTCAGGCCCATATTAGGCATGTTTTATTTTTATCCACAGATTTCCACAGATTCTCACGGATTACATTCAAGATGAAATCAGTGAAAATCTGTGGAAATCTGTGGATAAAATGAAATATCCAGACCTTTAAGAGGAGGACTGGATAGCTACATATTGGTTCTCAAAGTCTCTGCATCACCAAACGAGCACCTTCTGGATGGACTTCCTTGATGCTCACACTGATGTGTTCGCCTGGCCGTGGCTTGTCCCTGGACAGCACAATCCCGCGCACGCAGTACGTGTCCAATTCAGCAAGGACAAGGCTGCCTTCCACGCGCAAAGCCGTTGCGCCAGTTGGCTTTCCAATGAAGTTGCGCTTCAGGTATTCCAATATCCAACGTGTGTCCGCCTGGTTCTCCAAGGCACGGTTTCTGCTGGAGGTGCTGTCCACTTTGTCTAGAATTGCAAACAGTTCTTCCTGCGTGTATGGGCATGGATTTCCAAGACAGTGCGCCTGTATCTGCCTGTGCAGGACCAGGTCCGCATAGCGTCGCAGTGGTGAACTGACCTGTATATACAGGTCCAGTCCCAGGCCGAAATGTGGTTGCGGATAGGTGGAAAGGCGTGTGCGCTTCATGCGCCGCACCTGCTGGTCAAAGAAGAATGGTTCGTACTCATGCACGCTGCATACTGGAGCGGAAGGAGGCTCCTGCACACGATATATGACTGGTATCTCGTTGTGCAAGGCATATTTTGCCGCTGCGTAGTTGACCTGCACCATGAATTCCGCCACCAGACGATGCGCTGCAGTGTTCTGGTTTTCCAGCCAGACGCGCACATCGTCCCCTTCCACGCGAACGCGCACTTCTGGCCTGTTCAGCACCACGGCGCCATCCGCCTCACGCGCCTTGCGCATGGCATCAGCCAGCATAAGCAGGTCATTCAGGGCAATGGACAGTTCGCTCTGCTCGTTTTCCAAAATGTCATCCGCCTCGATATAGGTAAGCCGCCTGTTCACGGCGACTATTGCAGGCGATATGCTCCAGTCCAGTATCTCCCCATCCTTGCTCAGGCGCAGATTGAATGCCAGGCAGGGGCGTTCCACGCCCTGTTTCAGGCTTGCCAGGTCGCAGCTAAGCCTTTCAGGGAACATCTTCACCATTGTTGTTGGCAGATACAGCGAAAGTGGCCTGTCCGCCGCCGCCTCGTCCAACACATCGTCCTTGTTCACATAGCATGCGGGGTCGGCAATATACACGCCGACCAGATAATCCTCTCCTTCGCGGCGACAGGACATTGCATCGTCAATTTCCCTTGTCTCCTCATCGTCGATGCTGAAAATCAGTTCATTCTTCACCAGGGAACGCCCTTCCCTGTTGAAGTCATCTGGCAAAGCATCTGCCGCCTCAAGCACCGCAGTCGAGAAGCCTGCATGTATGCCATTTGCAAGCAGAAATTCATCCGCCCCTTCTGGGACACGATGAACTGCCTTCAGCACGGACAATGCACATTCCCGTATAGGGTTGCGCCCTGCCGCATTGGCAAGCAAGGTCACAGCGTCGCTGTTGGTGCCGCAGAGCAGATAATCGGCAATGTTCTTGACAAAGCCCTCCAGTTCCTCGGGTATCTGGAATGGCTCGCTTCCTTTATGGCCCATCGCCTCTGCCAGCCAGGCGGCCGCCCTGTCCCTCCTGGCAGCCTTTTCCGCCCGCAATTGCTTCAGGCGGCGCATTTCCTCGGCTTCCTCCGCAGTACGGACCTTCACCAAAGAGGCATTGCCAACTACGCGCTGGAAATGTATCACGTCATCTGGCAACACACGTGCCAGCGTGGATATATGCAAAGGTTCCCTGTCCCCAAAATAACTTTCCGATATATCGCCAAAACTCTTGTCTCCAGGCGTTTCGCTGGCGATTTCCCAGATGAAATCACAGTCCACCTCCGCCTTGGCTGCATCGATTTTGGCATTCAAATCAGCCAATTCGCGTCGTAAATCACCAGTCGCCACGCCATAGCTGCACAATATCTGCTTAGGAGCGACGCGTATCGTATTCAAGAACTTGTCCTTGAGCTGGATTTTGCTTTCCCCCTCGCGGACAACGCCCCCAAGTTCATAGCCATTTCCAGCCAGGTAATCTATAATTTCATTCTCTTTATATGGCATAATTCCTCTGTATTTAGAAAAAACGCGGGAATATAATTCAATTTCACCCTAATTCCAACAGAAATCAGGAAATAATCTGCCAGTTTTTCCACGCGTCACGTTTATCTGCGCGGCCATTGGCCGCGCATCAGGACGCGATGTTTCCAGACGGCTTCGGTGCCGCGCAGATAAAAAAAGAACCTGGCCTCTGCATTTGCAGAACCAGGTTCTTTTGCTAAGCTAGCTTAATTCAGCTTAGAACTTGACGTTCAGCTGAACGCCCCACAGAGTGTTGCAGCCGCTCTTCATGTTGGGGTTGCCATTCCACTTCCAGGTTTCACGATAGTCATGATCCAGGCACCATGCCAACTTGCCGAATGGGCCGAAGCTCACATTGTCAGTAATGGCAAAGTTCACATCCACTGACCAGACCAGTGTGGCAAGACCATTCTTGTCCGCATCAGTAAAGCGCCAGTCATCATTCATGTGGTTGCATGCGCCCATGAACCACTTGGCATTTTCCCAGAACAGTTCCAGTGAGGAGTCGACACCCAACTTTTCGGTAACTGCAAAACCGCCCTTCACGTATGGGACAATCTGCCACTCTTCATTCTCGAAGTCATTGTTGAACTTGATACCAGGTGTGATGCCCAGCTTGTCGTCACAGCACTTGAATTCGCCAGTCTTGACATCAAGAGTCAGCTTCATCTTGGTGTTGCCAGGATAGTTCCAGCCAGTGCGCTTTGGCATATCCCAGTAGGTATAGCTCAAATCAAATGTCAGGCTCTTGACCACATCCAGGTCGGCGATGGTGTACCATGCGCCAACATAGTAGTCGATTTCTTCTGGCTCGTACTGGACGCCACCAACGCCGTCGCCCTTCACGCCTTCGTTGTAGTCATTCCAGTCATTGGCCACCCAGATACCACCATAGATACCTGAATTTGCAGTGACATCCCAGCTCAGGGTGAGATCACCGAACAGCATGCTCTCAGGATTGAGAATCTTGCCGTCTGACATGTATGCGGAGGCATACTGCAGATTGATGTTGACTGATGGAATCAAAGCATCTGCATTGAATTCGATTGTCGGGATGAGAACTTTCTGTTCGCTTGCTGCTGGAGCAGCAGCTTCATCTGCCATAAGACCTGTAGCACCAACCAGTGCAGCAGCTGCAATGCCAAAAAGCATCTTCTTCATAGTCTTTTCTTCCTCATTTTTGAAGTTTCTAATCCATCTGGCAAAATACCAGAACCACATTACTGGCCGACGCCCTATCGACCTTAAAACCGCCGAGAATATAGCAAGCTTCCATGTTTTGTAAAACATAATTTTCAGTTTTTTCCAAAAAAACTGAAAATTTACATGAAAAACTTATTTTTCTGTTTCTTAAATGCAAAAAAATAGTTCTTAAATGCAAAAAACTAGCGTGCAAGGCCTTCCGCCGCCAATGCAAGGTCTCTCTCCTCCAGTTCCTCCTGTCCAGTCTTGACACGTTTCAATGGCTTGAAATACTCGTTGAACAACTGGAAAAGCGTGCCTTCGTATTCTGCGGTGGCAAAGTCGCACACGCCATGCTGGTTGCCTCCACAGTAATATACGGTTACCTTGCCATTCTCCTCCACATATTCCGCATCGGATGTGTTGATTTCATATACATCTGGATGCTCAACTGGCATTGGCCTGTGCGTATAGTCTGGAAACAGGATTGGACGGTTTCCCTCCTCCCAGTCAATCAGATTCCTTGTCCTGGCAATATATGTGTCGTAGTTGGGATTCTTGTTTTCCTCGTTTATGAATTCTGTGCCGTATGAAAGGTAGATTCTCTTGTCCTCTGGCATGTAGTACATGGCGGGGCCGCCCACATATTTCTTGTCGCCGTAGATTTCCCTGTCCATAAGACGCCAATGCTGCAAGTCCTTGGATTCAAGAAAGCGGAAAGTGAAAATCGGATAGCGCTTGTCGTCCGTCTCAAACAGCATTATATAGCGTTCGCCGTCAAAAATCGTGCTTGTGTTATAGACATATCCGTATGGGTAGTCCAGGATGCAAAGCGGCTCCGACCAGTGAATCATGTCCTCAGACCAAACAATGTCAATTTTTCTGGCAAGCCAGTGTCCAGGATGGTCTCCCATGTATGAGCCCACGCAGTAGCACTTGTCGCCTGCCACGAAAGCCGAATTGAAATAGTGGTTGTGAAGCACTTCGCAGACCTTCTTGTCGGTGCCCGCCTCGAATATGGCGGCCCTGTCAACTTCGCCCTTTGCAAGGTTGCCTTCGTTGAACGCCGTCAAATTGTAAAGGACATACTTCCTGCCCTTGAACAAGAAAGGCGTGGCTTCCGAACGACCTGTACTGTAAGTGATGTTTTTCCAAATGCTCTTGTCCATGTTTGCGATTTACAAATTATCAATATGGCAATTTCTAACTCCGCATGGCAACAAGCAGATTCCTCGCCACGAAATCGGCAGAGGCCAGATTTGCGCCATGCCCATTGTCCAATGCAACACAAGCCATTCCCGCCGCTTTCGCGGCCTTGACGCCTGGCTCAGCATCCTCGAACACCACGCATTCAGATGGGGGCACACCGAGAAGCGCAGCAGCAGCCAGAAAGCAATCAGGCGCTGGCTTGCCACGCTCATAGTCTTCTCCGCCCACATAGCAGGAGACGCAATCCTCTATCTTCAGTGTGGCAATGGTATCCTTGATGCGCTCCCTGGTGGAGCCAGAGGCAATCGCGATGGTGTATCCAAGTGCATGCAACTGCCTCAGCGCCTCCACAGAGCCTGGTATGGATATGTCCCTGGAGGCCGCAATGCCCTTATAATAAGGTACAGTGACAGCCTCCATGTCCAGCCGCGTGGCATACGCCTCAGGCCAACGTGAGTGGATTTCGTCAAATATCTCGTTCCAGGCCCTGCCATACTCCAGGCGCGCCACTTCCTCCATTGAAAGAAGGACGCCCTTCTTCCGCAAGGCCAAGCGAATCGCCTTCTGCCAGATGGTCTCGGAATCGATGAGAGTGCCGTCCATGTCGAACAGGCAGGCACGTTTTCCCTCAAGAAGTTTTATCACAACTTATTTGACGCGTTCCAGCGCCCGATGTGCAATGTCCTTGCGGTATTCCATTCCGTCCCAGGAAATGCAGGCCACTGCCTTGTATGCGTTCTTGACTGCATTGGAAATGTCATCACCCAGGGCAGTCACACCCAGGACGCGCCCGCCATTGGTCACGATCTTGTCACCAGACAGTTTGGTGCCCGCGTGGAAAACAACTGCGCCTGTTGCCTCAGCCTCCGCAATGCCAGAAATGGCACGCCCTTTTTCATAGTGGCCAGGATAGCCGCCAGAGGCAAGGACCACGCATACCGCAGGTTTGCTGGACCACTTCAACTGGACCTGGTCCAACTTGCCGTCCGCCACTGCGCACAATGCATCGAACAAATCACTCTCCAGGCGAATAAGTATGGCCTGGGTTTCGGGGTCTCCAAAGCGCACGTTGAACTCCAGCACCTTGGGGCCTTCCGCTGTAATCATCAAGCCAGCATAGATTATCCCGCGGAAATCCAGTTTTTCTGCCTGCACACCTTTCAGGAACGGCTGCAACACCTGCGCGTCAATCACCTTCCAAAGGTCATCTGTCACCACTGGCGCTGGTGAATATGCGCCCATGCCTCCCGTGTTTGGGCCTGTGTCTCCGTCGTAGGCGCGCTTATGGTCTTGGGAAGACGCCAATGGAATGATAGTCTTGCCGTCGCAAAGTGCGATTATGGAGGCCTCTTCACCAAACAGGCATTCTTCAATCAGCACGGAATAGCCAGCTTCTCCGAAGGCGCCGCTGAAGCAGGCATTGATTGCCTCCTCCGCCTCGGGCAATGTCATTGCCACAGTCACGCCCTTTCCAGCCGCCAGGCCATCCGCCTTGACCACCAGCGGTGCGCCCTTGCAACGAGCGTATGCCAGCGCGGAAGCCGCGTCAGTGAAAAGCTGCGCATCGGCAGTAGGAAGGCCGTATTTGCGCATGAAGTCCTTTGCGTATGACTTGCTGCCTTCCAGCTGGGCAGCCTCCTTTGAAGGTGCGCAGATGCGCAGGCCACGCGCACGGAAAATATCCGCCACGCCCGCAATCAATGAGGCTTCAGGCCCCACCATTGTCAAGTCAATCTTGTTTGCCACCGCAAAATCCGCCAGCTCATTCAGGTCAGTTATGGGCACGGTCTCCACGCCCTTCATGCCAGGATTGCCTGGTGTGCAGTAAATCTTGTCAACCTTCGGCGACTGGGCAATCTTCCATGCCAGCGCGTGCTCGCGGCCACCGCCGCCAATTATCAATACTTTCATTTAGCCTAACCCTATTGTTGTTAACTTTAATAAATTATAAGACGAAAGGGACGAAGAGACGAAGAGACGAAAGGGACTAAAGGATTCAAAGCAACACAGTAACAACCTAGTTGATTCTCCATGCCATCTCGTCCCTCTCG
>JAFYGL010000239.1 GCA_017543165.1 Victivallales bacterium
AATCTTCTTGCACCGGCGCTCGTCCGCCACTGCATCGCTGATTGTCTCTACGTCTGTGTCCTTCTCCAGGGCAAGATGGATAATGCGTCTTTCAGAGGGGGAGAACGGACCAATCACCCTGGGCTTTCCCAGTTTCTTGACTTCGCGGGCAATGTCCTTGGCCATTGCCTGAAGGCGCTCCACCTCCTCGAAAGGAAGGCGGCTCTTCTTGTCGCCTGACTTGCTTTCTGACTTGGGAGGATTCACATGGTAGCCATCGATCTCCAGGGAAATCCATGGAAAATGCTCGCCTTTCTCCTCATCCTTGCGAAGAATGCGGTTGAGAATCATCTCCAGGCTCTCCAGCGTCTGCCCCCCACGCCCGATCAGACGCCCCGCATCGCCGCAGATTATCTTCAGACGGGGTTCCTCGCCCTCGTTTTCAACTGCCTCTATTTCCGCATTGACATCCATGAATGAAAACAATTCATTCAGGAGCGCAATTCCCTTCTCCCTAAGTTCAGTGTCTGACATTTTGTTTTTCTCCGTTTTTGGCTTGCAAGCCCCCTCATTTGTTTTTCACTGAAGGCGTCGCGACAGGGGGCATCATCTTGTTGGTCACAATTGTCTGCACTATGCCCAGCAAATAGCTCACGGAAAGATACAGTGTGAGCGCGGAGGGCATTCCATAGAACAGCAATATAAAGAAAATCGACATGTAGCTCATCATCTTCGCCTGCTGCGGATCGGGGTTGGGCGTCAGCTTCTGCTGATAGTACATAAGTCCACCCATGAGGAGAGCCAGGGGCCTGATTGGAAGTTTTTCAGGCGAGAAAGGCAGAGTGTCTGGCATTGAGAGGTCGTATGCCCAGAGGAAACTGGCATGACGCAGCTCGATTGCATTGCGGAACGTGTTGAACAACGCGAAGAACACAGGTATCTGCAGCAGCATTGGCAGGCATCCACCCAGCTGGCTCACGTCGTTCTGCTTGAAGAGCTCCTGCTGCTTGCGGTACATTGTCTGAGGATCGTCCTTGTACTTGGCCTTGATTTCGTCCAACTGCGGCTTCAATGCGGCCATCTTGCGCATCGATTTAGTGGATTTGTGGGACAGTGGCCAGAATATCAGCTTCACCAGCACGGTCAGCAATATGACGCCCAGGCCGTAACCAATGCTCTTCGGGAACACCTCGCTCAGCCAGACCAGCATCTTCAGCAGGTATTCGCTGAGCAGGCTCATGGCCTTTGGCCGCCAGAAGAAGAAACGGTCCATGTCCATGACCGACTGCAATCCAAGACCGTAGCCAGACAGCGCGCTGAACTTCTTCGGCCCTGCACACGCCTTGATGGAGAATTTCTGGCTCTTGCCCGCCTCCACCATGAATGGCGGCAACTTGGCGCGGACATGGTAGCGCGGCCCCGTCAATGCAGCGGGATCATCGCCATTTCCTGGAACGACAGCGGCCACTTCCGCGCCTGAAAAAGCCTTTCCGTCCGCCATCCAGAAACTCAACAGGAAATACTTTGAATGGACAGCTGTCCAGTTTACTTGGGTGGCCTGGATTTCCTGGCGGCGAGTCTCCTTCATCTTAATCAGATCCCGCATGAACAAGGTATCAGGCTTGCCATTGGCGTTCCCCAATGTTATGCCACCAGCGGATTCGCCGCGCCCCGCCTTCCTGGCTGGCGTGACCGAGGTCGGCATCGCGCCGCCTTCAATGAAGAAATCGGACAGCGACACGGCCTCATTGCCTTCGTTAATAATATCAATATCATATAGCAATTCGTACTTGGAGGGGTCAACAAGTTTCCAAGTCTCACGCAGAAGAAGCTTTCCGCTGGCACTGCGCCTCTCCAGCACAAGGCCAGGCTGTCCGCCCTCAAGCTCCTTGGCCTCCGCCTTGCCAAAGCCCTGGGTTGCGAGCCAGTTGGCTGTCAGGCAAAGGAATGGATAGTCATGGGAGGAAATCCTTACCTTGGGGGGATTTTCCTGCCCTTTCCTGGGCACATCCACCAGATAGTCACCCAATTCAATTGAAACCACGCCATTGCCGTCCTTGTCCACACTGGCCAGCATCTGTTCATTGTCTTCGGCCTTCAAAAGCATTTCGCCTTGGCTCCCCCTGGAACGGGGCTGGGTAACATCAACAGCCTGCAATGACGTTGCATTTTCCGCTGGCGCGGCCTGGGGCTGGGCAGTGGCTGTCTGCTGTGCACTTTGGGCAGTGGCCTCTGCTGTCGCTGCTTGCTGCGCGGGAGCGGTTGCTTGCTGCGCTTGCTGTGCTTGCTGGGTGGCGGTATCCTGCGCTTGACCGCCCTTTGGCATGCCTGGCCTGTAGATAAGAATCGCCACCAGGGCTATGACGCTGACTGCAACGCCAATAACTGTCACTATATCGTATTTGCCTTTGTTCATCGGCTCTATCCGTTATTTTCAAATCAATAAACTTTAAAAATCAATCTTCACTTTTTTGCATCCGCCCTGCTGCCTGCGAAATTCCTTGGCACTGGGTCGTACATATCCCCGTGCCAGAATGGATGGCAGCGCATGATGCGCCAAATGGCCAGCACCAAGCCTCGCAGCACGCCATGCATTCTCACGGCCTCTATCGCATATTCCGAACA
>JAFYGL010000240.1 GCA_017543165.1 Victivallales bacterium
CCACAGTCCACAGTCCACAGTCCACTGTCCACAGTCCACAGTCCACAAGATTTTTCCTAGGAAGAAGTTTGCAAACAGTGCCAATCACATTACCTTATTCCTGCTGGAAACTACAGGTGTTTTTTTATGGCTTATACAACCAACCATACTCTTTTGCGAAGGATGCGTGAAGGCGGCGATGAGAGTGCATGGCATTCATTCCGCGCATTCTACAGCCCATTGATTGCCACAAGGGGGCGTGACTATCGACTGAACGTCAATGAAATCGAGCAGCTCATACAGAATGTGTTGCTGGCAGTGCACCAGGAGCATGTGCTGACCAACTATGACCCGGCGCGGGGGCACTTCCGCGACTATCTGCGCACCATAACCTCCAGGCAGGCGACGCGTATTCTGGAACAGCGAATACCGCCCGCCAGAGGCATGGAGGAAGTACCTGACGAGGCAACGCTGGAGAAGCAGTGGGAAGAGGAATGGAAGAAATTCCTTTATGATAGGGCGCTGGACGAAATGAAGGACAACATGGACACCAAGGCGTATATGGCATTCGAGCTGCATGCCATACAGGGGCGTCCAGCTGACGAGGTGGCAAAGCTGCTGGGCCTGACTCCAAAACAGGTCTATCTGATACGCTCCCGTGGCATAGTGCGCCTGCAGAATATCATTGAACGGCTGAAAAGAGAACTTGAATGAAAATGGCGTTCATGATACATGCTGAAGCAAGGTGACATATACGGCGGCTGCCGCATCATCAGCCGCTGCGGGCACGGGGCAAGCGGCACTGTCTTTCTGGCGGAAGACGCCATGGGGCGCCGCGTGGCGATAAAGGTATTTGATTCGCCCGAGGCTGGCGAACGTGAACTCAAGGGCATACGCCATTACATGTCCCTGCGCACCCCATCCTCATCCTTGATTGCCATACACCACGTCGGCATAGAAGACGGGCAACTCTATTATGTAATGGATGCGGCGGACAACGCCTCGCAAAATGACGGTGAATATGTGGCGGACACGCTGGCGCTGCGCCTGAAGCAGCATGGGCGATTTCAGCCAGAGGAGGCTTTTCAAATTGTCCAGCACCTGCTGGATGGACTGGAAATCCTGCACAACGCCCATCTCATCCACAGGGACATAAAGCCAGAGAACATACTTTTCATCAAAGGCGAGCCATGTCTGGGCGACCCTGGCGTGGTAGGTGACTTCAGCCATACGCTGTCCCTGGCGGGCAGCCTGGGCTTCATACCGCCAGAATTGTTCGAGGCATCGGCCAGGCCTTCGCCAAACACCGACCTCTATGCATTGGGCAAAGTGCTGTACTGCCTGGTGACGGGGCGGAAGGCAGGCGATTTTCCCTCCATGCCGCCTGGCCTGCCCTACGAGACATTGATGCAAGTGTGCCTGCCGCTGGAGCGCGTATGCAACAGGGAGCCATCCCGCCGATGCCAGACATGCGCGGACTTTCGCGCCTTGCTGCAAAGGGCCGCGGCGTCGCGCCATGGCCTCATCAGTATTCTTTGGCGGCTGCGTGGAGACCATGCCTTTGCAAGAAAATGCCTTCGGTGGGCGGTATTTGCCATTATTGTCGTGTCTTGTCTTGTTTATGGAGGCTTTGCGCTTCATCGGCATCATCTTCGCACGCAAGAAGCGGCGGAATTGCGGCGGGCCGCAGTCTCGGCGGAGTTGTCAACATTACGGGAGCGCAAGACGCTTCTGGAAATCCAGCTTGCTCCGTTGCAAGGAACTCTTCCCTGGGATGCCGCACTCGCTGCGGCTGACACCGCATTGGCGCAGGGAGACGCCAGGGAGGCGCAGCGCCTGCTGGATGACTTGACGGAGCAACTTCGCAAAGTCGCCCAGAGGCACAAGCCGCCGCGCATATCCTCAACTACGCTGACGGGCGAGACCATGCGCCAGAACGGGCGCCAGTTCGGCTATCTGGCCTCGCCGCTGGGACAGTGGTATCTTCCCCAGGAGGAACGGAAGGCACTCCAGAAGGAGGCGGAAGATGATGCCAAGGCGCTCTTCCCCGATGAGCGTATCATTGCAGGCAAGACGCTGTCTTTTCAGGATGGTGTTACCCTCAAGTTCCAGTATGTGCCGCCTGGGCGCTTCATATCTCCTGTCACCCATACTGTCCAGGAAATCGAGGCGCCGTATTGGATTATGGAGACGGAAGTCAGCGCATGGCAGTTCAAGCGCTATGTGGACTGGCCTGCGGACAAGAACGACCTGAGCGAACTGCCCATGACGGGGCTTACCTTGAATGACATGCTGGTTTTCTGCCAACATGCCATGATGAATATGAAAGCAAGAATGGATTTGCCGCCAGGCTATGCATTGCGCCTGCCGACGGAGGCAGAGTGGGAGTATGCGGCGCTAGGCGGCGCCACAGGGAGCCTTCCGCCTGCCAGGAACTTAACAAAAGAGGAAAGGGTGATTGTCGCAGTGGGGACGGGCGAGCCAAATGCGCTGGGTTTGTACCAGATGGATTCCAACGTGCCCGAAATGGCGCTGCCATATCCAGAGACGAATGTGGATGTGGAATATGCAGCCTGGCGCGGAGGGAACTTCAAAGTGAAGAAGGCCTCCATTGTGGAAAGGCTTCTGGAACGGCGGGACCAGGTTACGGAGCGCCATTGCGGTTTGCGCGTGGTGCTTGCGCCCACGCCTGATGATTATTTTGTGCGCAACTTCTACTATGGCTCCACGCTGCGTCATGCGCAGTTGCATGGAAAGGCATACGCGGGATTCGCCAATTGCACGGCCACGTTGCCGTACAAGATGGCAATGGACGTTGCCAAGGCCCTGGGCGGAAGTTTCCCCGAACCAAGAACCATGGAGGAGGCAGGCGACATCATCAATGCCCTTCAGCTTGACAAGAGATACCCAATGACCACTGGCATTGCATTTGTGGACGATGCCTGGCGGCGCCTAAGCGACCACGCCGTTGTCACGCTGCCGAAACTAAAGACGCCAGCGCCAGATTCCACAAGACGCAACCTGGGCTTGACTGGAAAAATCGTCTATACGACACCACCAAGGGCATGCTTGCCCAACGTAGTCATGGAATGGGAGAACGAGGAGGCATACCAAAGGCGTCCCCAACTGCCATGCGACCAGGTCATAGAGGTCGGGCGGCGGCGCTATGGTCTGCTGAAGACAAAGTGTTCAGGAAGTGCGCTTGCCGCGTTCCTGGAATTGACGCGGCACAAGTCGCCTGTGTTCAAGGAGCAGGTTGAACTGGAGGCGCTGCTTAAGGAGCTTTCGCGTTTCGACTATACCATTGCGCTTGGCTATGTGCGGCGCTATGATGAATGGGTTGGAAGAGACGGAGCCAGCCAGCCGTGGATAAGCAAGGATGTGGAGGAATATCGCTCCGCCGTCATGGTCTCGGTTTATAACCAGTGCCTTGTGGCCCATCATGGCAAATTGAAATCCGACTACGTTGCCAACGCTATTCTTGTGGAACTGCCGTGACGGATGAAGCCCTCAACGGGGGCGCATCTACCCGCGGCTTTCGCCGCGGGCACCAGGCCCAAGGGGATGGACAAAAAAGGACGCCAATACGCGCCTAGAGGCAGAGGCAAGGAGGAGGGCCTGGTGCCCGCGGCAAAAGCCGCGGGTAGATGCGCCTCGTCAAGGGCCCGCCGATATCACGCGGTGACCTATTGCCTCAAGGCAGTTCAACCCAGCGCTTGTAGTGGCACCAGCTGCCAGTGAAAGGCTTGCTGGTGTATGGCTTGGGGAAGTTTTTCTGCAAGGTGCAGCCGCCAGTTGAGGCGTCAAAGTCAATGAACATCTTGCTTCCAATCACCTCGATGCGGCGAGGAATGTTGTAGTACTGGCAGGTCAGGCAAATCTCTCTCTGTAATTCGGCGAATTTGAACATAATAACTCTAGAAAATATTGGCTCTGTTTCTGCAAAGTATTGTCAAACTCTTTGCAGAAACAGAGCCTAAATCATAGCCTCCAGCCTGGGCTGGAGGCCACGTATGCAAAAGAAATTTACCTATTTTCACCCGAGCAGTTCTTTGATCTTGGCATTCATTTCATTTTCGGTGATAATGCCGAGTTCCTTCTGCTTCTTGAGCATTCTGATATCCTGGAAATGATCCACCTTCTTTCTTGCCTGCGCGAGTTTTGCCTCGTAGTCGGCGTCGGAGATGACACCCATGCCCTTTGCCTTGTCGAGTTTTGCCTTCTGTTCTTCATACTCGGCCTCAAGGGCAGCCTTCTCCTGCATGAGCATGGCATTGTCCAGAGCCTTTTCAAGTTCGATGAGCTCTTTTTCAAGGCTCATTTTCTTTTCCAGTTTAGGTTCAAGTATCTTGAGTGTTTCGCCAGCGCCGAAATCTGTTATCTCCGCTCCAGCGAGAAGTTTTTCAACGTAAAGTTTGCCAATGGCTGAATATCCCAGGTCAATTTCAGATTGGATTGCGGCAATGTCCGCCTTGACTGCCACGATCTTGGCCTGCTCTTTTGCCTCCACTGCGCCTTTTGCCGCTAAGGTGCCAGTGCCCTTTGCCAAACTGTTTGCCGTTGAGCCAACTGTTGTCTTGATTCTGTCAAAAAGTCCCATTTTTCATCTCCTCGGTTTGTTTTGTCTTTAACGTTCAAAGGTAATATTGGAATGATGATTCATTATCATCTTTTACCTTTCTTTTGGTTGAGTATGATACTTTCTGTCACTTCAAACTACAATTTTGCCTCTTCGGCAAGAATGGCAGTCGCCTGCATCATTGCCACCTCAAAGAGGCGTGTGGCCAGTTCATCCTCCGTACGCTCTTCATCTTCCCCGCGAATGGTTGCAATGACATCGTTGTTCAGGACAACGCTAATGGTATTCTGCTTGCGGCGTTCGCCTGTCTTGACCTCGAACAGCGAATAGTCAAACGAGAAAACCACCCTCTCGACAGGCTCCATTTTCTTGGTTGCCTTGTTGAAGCCGATTTTCCTAGTGTAGGTGAAATTACCGAAAGAAGTATTGAGAATATAGTCCGCAGTCAGGATTTTCCCCGCCTTTGAAAGTTCGGAAGGCAGTGCCTTGTCTGCCTCAACCAGTGATTTTGTGAGATTGTTCAGGCGGATTGCCTCCTCCATGTCGTCAATATTCAGGACAAGATATTTATTGGCCTCGGTGAAAGCTCTTTCCAACCTGCGGGAAATAAGCAAGCCCAGTTCCTTTCCTGACATCTTTTTTTTAGGGGCGACTGTATAGACATTTGTCTCCTTGGAAAGCGGCATCACCATGGGATAGACCATGATTGCCTTGAGACCGCCAACGCGGGGGTTTATGAACTTTGCCTGTATCTTCGCCTCCATTCCAGCGGCAACTGGTTCAACAGAGATTATGCGGTATGCATCCACGAAGCCGCGTGTCTGCGTAAGCGTGTCCTGTGTTTGTTCCGTTTGTTTGATTTGTGACATGAAGTTGCCGTCATTGGACTTGCCCTTCAATTGATTGAAGCGGCTCTTGTATGTCTCGTCGTTTTCAATATATGCACCATATACTTGCTGTACTCCTTCAATGATGGCAGCCAGAATGGCGAACTCGCGGTCCTGGCCGTGGCCTATGCAAAGGAGCCATTCCTCTTTCTTTTCAACTGGTGCGCTGGCCGCATTGCCTTCGCCTTGCTCTACCTGCACAGCCTGAGCCTCGCCGCCGCCATTTTCCGCAATGCTGTTCAAGGCGGCAAGGGTCCTGGAGCTGTAGCCCACCAGCACACGTGCGCATAATTGATTTCCCTTGGTAATCTGTATGGTCTTCAAAGTGACGACACTGCGAAGCAGGGCATTGGAGCCTGTTTTTATCTCCTCTGCAAAAGTCTCCTTGTTCATCGTTTTTGCCACTCGGGAGGATTCTCCTTCCACCTCTGTTATGGTCTCCGCACGTTCGTATGCCTCGTCGGCGGCAGACTTGCTACTCAGCGTCTGGGAAAGAAATTCGCTGATTGCCTTTCTTGCCCTCATGGAGGCGACTTTTTCCGCGCGAAGCACGGATTCTGCGTCCTCGGCATCATCAATGGCGGCAGTGCCAACTGCAAATATGCGGAAGCCATTTGGATAGGTGCGCAGGAACGCACCGTCACCACGTTTCGGCAGCCCCTGGAATACATTCTGCAAATCGTTGCCTGCCTTCAAAGGCAGGCAAGAAAGAAGCGCCATTCCCAGAACAAGTGTAAAGAAATGCCTCATATTTTTCCTCCTTTAGTGCCTGGAGATAATGCGCACCTTGAAGTCCGCGCAGTTGATGGTGGGTGCGATAGAGGTCAATGTCACATCATCGCCTGACATGGCGTGGACTTTTTTCCATGCCTCGTCATCCTGAGCCTCGACTTCAACGCCGTTTTCATCATACCAGTTAAAGCGGTATGAAAAGGTAAACGGTTCCTTATTGTAGTTTTTCAGGAAAATCTGGATGCGCTTGAAGCCATCATTGGTCTTTGATTCCCGTACTTCCATGAGACGCAGCGCCTTTGCCAGTGCCTTGTCCTTTATGACGCGGCGGTCCTCAACTCTCTGTATATCCGCCTCCTGATAGGCATTGGAGATAGTGTTTACAGCTGGCTTGTGCGCACAGCCCACAACCATCAATACATGCAGAAGTGAAATCAATAAAATACTATTTGCAATTTTCATGTCAGTCTCTCCTTTGCATTGATTTCATGGTTTGATTGTTATTCTGCCATTGTCATAGGATACCTTGTCATCATCCAGTTCCAGGCCCAGTTCCTCTATAATGGGCAATATCTTCTCCATGTAGAGAGTCTCTGTCTCCTTGAACTCTGGCTTTGCCTCTGCATAAATGCCGTTGTTTGTGCTCTTCACCTTGGGAGCAATGGCAATGCCATTTTCAACTAACTTCTTCTTCAGCTGATAAAGTACCTTCTTGCGTATCTTGGCATCAAAGACAGCACCATTGATATTGATCTTGATGGGACCTGCGGCGACATTTGCAGTGTTCTTTATCTCCATCGCCAAGTCATTCAGCCTTTTTCCTGCCCCCTCTGAATTCATCAGCTTGTTGATGGCCTTTTCCGCCGTGAAGCCGATGTCGTCCGCCAACAGGGCGGCTGTGCTAGCGTTGGACGTGATGATAAAAAAATCCGTTCCAAAGGGCCTTCTTTTGCCAGTGTTGAGATTCATGAGAGTCAGTGCGATGGTGACGCGGATCTGCTTGTCCGCCTCAGAATATTCAACAGTTTCAAGGCGATAGTAAAGAACTACCGTGTCAGGATTGTTGCTTTTCACCGCATTCAGCAATTTTTTGTCAATTACGAAATTGTTGGTTTCGAAGTCGTAGAAGACGCCAACAAGCTCTCCGTCCTTGTCTTTGCAGTCGGCATACAGGTCATTGTCCGCAAGGAGGTTCACATCGAAGCCGAATTCATTGACTTTCTTGATGATGCAGTCACGGACGCGGCGCTGGAAATTGGTGTACGTGGCGAGGAAGCTTTTCCCTTCCGCCAGTTTGATCGAGCCCCCTGACGGCGGTTCTTCCAATATGGTCAGTTCTATTGGCCCCTGGACATTGAAGCCATTTATCTTGAGCCACTGGTTGATCTCAGCCTCCTTCAGTTCAACGACAAAAGTGCCTTGCAGCTGCCCCATGTTCTCCGCGATTTTCATCCACTTGTCATTCATTTTCTCCACGTCATCTACGAACAAATCGACTTCCGCGCATGCCTTGCGGAGAATGTCCTGCCCCATGTTGCTGTCCAGCCTAAGCAAGTATTTCTTCAGCGCCTCCACTTTGGCTTTTTTTTGCAGTTCCATGGCCAGTGTATTCGTGAGGCGCGGGGCCTCTATGGCCACATTGACTTCATATTTTCCATCAGCTGCCCTGAGATTCATTCCAAGCCAAAATGACAGCAAAACCACAAGCAATCCAAGTTTCTTCATTGTTCCCTTTTTTCCAAGTTTATCGTGTAAAATCCTAATATGAACGCAACGGAGCAACCACAGGCAATCTTCTAATCCAGCCTTGCCTTTTTGGTGGACCTTCTGACATCCTTGTTGACTTTCTTAACATCATGAGCCATTTCAAGTGCAAACAGGCAACGTGAAATGCCATTTGCACTTTCGCGGGAGGGGACAAAATGGAAGGCAAAGCGATATCCACGAAGCG
>JAFYGL010000241.1 GCA_017543165.1 Victivallales bacterium
GCAGTGCACAATTGACAATGGCAGGCTACTGCTGGACATTGCCAGCGCCGAGTTCCTGAACCGCTGCGATTATTCCTGGAGCGGAGTGGGCTCTGTGGTATTCAAGGAGCAGCCTGAATATAGCGCCACGCAGATGTATGCCGATTTGCAGATGGGCGATGCTGACAATGGCGTATGCGTATATTTGCCCCGCATTTATCCAGCAAAACGTGAATTCGAGACGCCTTGGCTCAAGGCGAACAGCGATGGCAGGCTGGAGCTGGAGCTTATCCACAGTACATTGAAGCTGAACCAGGGGGAAAGCCACATTGTTGAGTTTGCGTTATGTCCATATCCGTTCAGACCAGACGAGCAGTTGTGGCGCAAGCTGTTCTTCCGCGCAGGGCCGCGCAGAAACTGCGATTTGGTGTGGGGCATTTCAATGCCGATGATGAAGTATTCGGGAAGCCTGCTAGACGTGGCGGACGATGCGGCCGTGCGCAGGCATTTGGACGCGCAAAACAGACCGCAATGCTACCTCATTTACCAGATTCCCACATACATACTGGACAACATGCCGCAATGGAGATATTTCCAGAAACGTTGGAAGTCCCAGCTAGGCACATACTATGATATGAGCAAGAGCCATGGCGGAATGCTGGTCGCGGCGGACTACAGGGACAGGGATTGGCAGGACTTGTATTGCAGAAGCATGGCGGACAATCTGTCAAAGTACAATTGGGATGGCATCTACTATGACTGCTTTTCTCCAGACTGGTTTTCCGAGCGCGGGCAGATTTTCTCGCCTGTGTTTGAATGCAAGGCTTTCCAGGAGCGCATCTACAACACGCAGCGCCTGGGACGTCCTGAATCAGTGACCATAAGCCATGTCGGCGCGGCGCAGGCCTCGACCTTGGGCATGTACTCCAACGTGATTCTCATGGGAGAGCAATACCGTGGCATGCTCATAAAGCATGCATATTACACTGAGGCAATGAGCCTGGACCGCTTCCGCTATGAGAATGCCGTAAACATAGGGCCGACCAGGATGTTCATGCCAGAATACCGCAAGGTGGAATACATCGGGGACGCTAAGCTGACTGTGCATACTGCAATGCTGGCGATTCTGCACAACCTGATGTTCTATCCGCATTCGGTGAATGGGGCAATAGAGCAAAGGGTGCGCTGCCGCAAGATTGACTTTGGCCTGGAGGATGTGGCATTTCTGCCATATTGGAAGAATGACGCTTCAAAGCTGCTGCACACCAGCTCCGACAAATTGAAGATAAGCATATACAAGAAGCCAGGCGGGGATTTGCTGGCGGCGGTATTCAACAACAGCAATCAGCCTGCGGAATTCAGACTGGAACCGCAAGTCAAGTTCGCAGCCGCCTCATGGTATGACCCGCTGACAGATGCAACGCTGGAGTGGAAGCAAGGCACGGCACTCAAGCTGGAGCCATATCTGGGCGGGCTTTTCACCCTGAGGCAATGATTCGCGGGCGAACGCCCGCGCACTGGACGTTGAAAAGCCGTTCGGAAGTCAGGCGTCCTGTGTGCGCGGCTTCTGGCCGTGCACGCGAACCGTGCAAATTTTTGTAAAAATTATGCGTATTATGAGCTTGCACGCCAGCAATGGAATTCTATATTAGCGGTAATTTAAAAACTGAAAGCAGTTGGGAGAATACATCATGGAAGTAAAGGTCGGTTGTGCGGAGAATATCATTGAAGTTCCGCTGTTTGCTGAATTGGGTGGCTACGGGCCGTTTCTGGGAAGGCGCAATCGCGGCGTAAGGGATCCGCTTTATGCGCGTGTGCTGACAGTCAATGACGGCACCAAGCGCAATGTTGTCATAGTGACTGACACGATTTCCTCCAGCGAAATCGAATGCCGCAAGCTGCGCGTCGAGCTGGCAAGCGAGTTTGTGATTGACCCCGAAGGCATAATGTTCGTTGCAACGCATACGCATTCGGCGGCGGGCGTAGCCAGCTGCGATGTCGGATATGGTGAGCCAAGCGCTGAATTCTGCGCGAATTGGCGCAGCACGATTCGCAAGTCGCTTCAGCAGGCCCTTGCAAACGAGGAGCCCTGCCGCGCATTTGCGGGAAAAGCCCCCATACGCAAGAAGCTTGGTGAAAGGCGCACCACCGCCGAGGACAAGCACACCGACCCTGAAATCCGCTGGATCAAGATCGTGCGGAAGGACGGCTCGGTCAAGGTGCTTATCCACAACCACGCGATGCACGGCGTAGTGTTCGGCGCCCAGCCATTGGTGTCTGCGGACTGGATGGGAGACGCCAACAGGAAAATCAAGGAGCGCAAGCTGGCCGAGATTGACTTCTTCCTGTATGGCACAGCTGGCGATGTGAATGTCATCTGGACGCACAAGACCGCAGAACGCGAGAAGAACCTGGAGTGGATCAGCGAAAGCTATGTCAACGACCTGGAGGCCGATCTGCAGAATGGCCAGGAAATCGCGCTGGCACCTGTGAAGTGCTCCCTCAAGGCCGTGGAATTCCCGACCGAGAAGGTTGACCCAGCCGAATACAGGGATATTGCGGAGAAAATCATATCCAAGGTGCCAGACAGGTATGCCCGCCCGACCAATCAGGAGGAGAAGCTGCTTTTCTTCACGCATGACCGTCTGCTGGAAATGGCGATACTCGCGGAGCGCGGCAAGGATTTCCGCGTGATGCGCGACTTGCAGGCGCTGCGCATGGGCGACATTGCAATCTACGCGGTGCCAGGCGAGCCATTCCTGGCTGTCGGCGAGGATCTGCGCGCACGCTCGCAGTTCAAGTTCCCGATTGCCGTATCCGTGGCAAACGGCGATGCAGGCTATTTCCCGACGCCTGAGATGTTCGCGCAGTACCCGTCCATATTCTCCTGCGACGACTTTGGTGCCTTCGGCTTCTACGAGGTCTGGTTTGGCCCCGGA
>JAFYGL010000242.1 GCA_017543165.1 Victivallales bacterium
GCTACCTTGTGGGTGGTGGGTGGGGGACGGCAAGCCGTCCCCCACCCTAAGACGTGCCTGCGGTTGGGAGTTCCGCACGTGCGCGGGAGAGCATTTGCGCCATCATCCACGCCGCCAAGCGAGCCAGGGAGTTCCGCACGTGCACGAGAGAGCATGCTAATCCCAACCTGCCTGACCATCAACTCTGATGAAATATCATGCTGAGTGAGCATGCCTGAGAATTCTCATCTTCCAAAAACATTTGAGGAGTAGAGTATTCCCTGAAAAAAGGAACTATGGGACTTGTGGGACTACTGGGACATCTGGGACTACTGGGCAAGGTCCACAAGTCCCAGTAGTCCCATAAGTCCAATACTCTTCACTTAAGGAAATCTGCGCCAGTTGCTTGCCTTGCGACAGCGCGTAGTAGCGACGGCGTCCCGCCGTCGCACCAATGGCAAGCATATCGCAAAAGGCGCGCAACGATAGCGATGTGCAACAGGCACACCCTTTACCAAAGGCTTGCCTTTGGTGCGACGGCGAGACGCCGTCGCTACTACGGTCTCCCGCAAGTGGCGCTAAGGTTCTTAAGTGAAGAGCATTGGTCCCATAAGTTCCAGACAAGTTGGCTATAACAAGGCATAACAAATACAGGAATCATGAAAATGAGTGCAAAATTGAAGTTGTTGGTCTATGTGACATTCGCCTGCGCGATGGTGTTTGGTTTTGAGGCAGTGCGCAATGGGGACACTGTGCTTGTTTCAGGTGCGCGAGTGCAACTGGCGGTAAAGGATGCGCATATTATCGCAGTGCGCAATCTTGAGAATGGGACGGAGCTGACAACGCAGGGAGGCGTGAAAATGCTCAGCGCGGGCCTGGGCAATATGACTGGCAAGGAGAAGGAACTGAAGCGCATCCATTTCCCCTGGGGCGAGCCCAGCATAAAACAGGTGCAGAAGCGCCAGAAGACCGCGCTCTATGGGCGTGCTGGCGCCAAGACGCAGTTGAGCGTAAGCCAGGCACAAGGCAAGGCAAGCTGCACCTGGAAAGGGCTGTACTATGGCGAGGAATTTGCCGCCAACGATGAAATCACGCTGGTATTCAGCCAGGATGGGCAGGGTGCATTGGTGATGGAGCGCCACGGCAAGGGCGGCGAGGGCATATTCGGCGTCAGCGTGCCAGTGGACGCACTTCCGCCAGACGGCAGCCTGTTTCTGCCATCATTTGGCGGCCTGCAATATGATGCCAAGGCGGACGGGCAGGAACTGATTGGCCTTAATGACACGACCTTGTTCCTGGAGGCGCCGCTTATGATCTATGTCAGAAACGGCAACGCCTTCGGAATGTGGGTGGAGGACGAGACATTCCGTCCCTTCTTCGGCCTGATTGAGCGCACCCCCAAGGGCAGCGCCTTCACCCTGGAGGGATTGAACTTGATTCCATACGAAAAACTGACCGAGGTGCGCCCGCCCGCAGTGAAATTCGACATTTTCGGGGACAGCGACTGGATTGCCGCCGCCTGGCCATACCGCAACTGGTACCAGAAGACATTTGCCAAGGAGATTGCAATACGCGACAATCCCAAGTCCTGGTCAAACGACATCATGGTGATTGCGGACGGCGCCGCCGCGGCGCCTGGACACAAGAAACTGCCTGAACTGCTGGACAAGGAGACCGTGCTGGTGCAGATATGGCAGGCACGCAAGCTGGGCTTCACCACGGGCATTCCAGACTATACGCCCAGAGACATATATCCTGGCGTGGTGAAGAGCGTGCATGCCTCTGGCATGAAGGTGATGTGCTATGTCTGCTCCCTGTGCGCGGTTTACAAGTCCGAGGCCTGGGAAAAGGACAATGTGGGCGATTTCTTCCTGACGCGGAAGAACAACATCACCAACTACAATGGCAAGAAGAACAGCTTTGACGAGAATCTTGTGGGCACGGTGCGCGCCGCCAAGGGCAAGGACCAGTTCGGCCATTTGAAGCCAGGCGCATTCCTCTATGGCGACCCACTGAGCGCAGGCTGGCGGGAATTCTTCGGCAAGCGCATCCAGGACATGAACCAACTTTGCGGCACAGACGCAAACTACCAGGACACACTGGGATGCACGGCGGACAATGGCAACGGCATTATCGACGGCCTTTCAGGCTCCCAGGGCAATGCGGCAATGGCCCGCCATCTGCAGAAGGTGCCTGGCGTGCCAATGGCCTCCGAATTCGGTCCCGCGCCCATTGCCTTTGCAATACGCTGGCCTCTGAACAACACACATGGATGGGGCGGCTTCAATTTCCGCAAATACCGCAGCTACCACCAGGTGCCGCTGACGGCGTTCCTGCTCGGATACAGAACCTGGGTTTCCTCGATACGCCTTGACAATGACGAGAAGCGCTTCTGCGCATTGTCGGTCTCCGATTCGCTTTCTGGCTTCGGCATGATACCCACCAGCATCAATCCAGATGAGAAGTCAGGCTTCTACGGCCAGATGCTTACCCGTGCCCAGTTGTTTTCCAAGTGCAGGCTGCGCCCATTCTATCCCGAAAGGAAATATCCCGCCAACATAAAGGCAATGTACCAGGACAAGGACGGTAAAATCTACAGCCTGTACAATGACGGCGTATTGCAGAAGATGCTGTCCCCCGAAGGCAAGGCATTGTACGCCAGGCTGCATGGCGCCTCCTCGTTGAAGGACAAGGAGCTGTTCCTGCCCAAGCATCCCATCTGGGACGAGAACGGCATATACGGCCTGAATCCCAAAGCGCACTACGCCCTGGTTCCAAGAGGCGACGTGCAGCCCACCGCCGTGCATACAGGCGCCCTTCCAGAGGGCGTCTATGTGAAAAGCTACTATGAGCAGCCAGGCTATGCCTATCTGGAACTGGCCTCCAAGGAGGAAGGCAAGGAGATTTCAGTGGATTTCCAGGTGGACGAGCGCTTCAAGGCGCTGATATTGAACGACCATGAGACAAACTGCCGCGGCAAGGTCACGCTCTCGGGAAAACTGCCACTCAAGGCAATCTTCTTTGACGGCAAGGAAATGCCGCCAACGCAGATGCTTTATGTGAACGCGCTCTCGGGAATGCTGGAAGGCAAGGCCGCAAAACTGCCGACGCCTAAGAAGATTGTGGGCAAGGCGATGTACCTGATTCCATCCAACAAGAAGAGGCTGGTGAATACAATTGTGAAGGTGCCGTCAAAGGATTCGGCAATAGAATTGTCCCTGGTGAATGAGCAAAAGCGATTTGGTGACGGCACTATCGTGGAGATTGCAGTCAATGGCAAGTTACTGCATTCATTCGATTGCGCAAAACATGATAAATCCAAAGGAAACTCGGATAACTCCCACATATTCGACAACCAGTTCCGCACCTGGACAGTGCCCGTGGGCGCCTTTGCAGGGCAGCACATATTCATTTCCGTGGCGGTGGACTGGAAAGGCGGCAACAACGCCGATACCCAGTTGATATCCTTGCCGAAGTTGGTGCAGTCCCAGGAGCAGGTCTTCTCCGAGAAGATAGTGCCCAGAGTGGATTTGCGGAAGGTGCGTCCAGAGGGGGAGCCGCTGGAAGTGATTGAACCCGTATGGAAGGCAAAGGGCAGGAAGGGCAAGGGCAGCGTTCTTTCCGAGAACTTCATTCCCCTTGATGCAAGCAAGATCTACTATCTCAGCGGTGAATTCAAGAGCGGGGACGGAGAGCCAGTCAAGGTCACATTCGGCATTGCGGAATGGGATGCCAAGGGGCAGATACAAGGCGTGCATGTGAATCCCATACCTGACAGCGAGACGCTGATAAACCACGAGGCCAAGGCAGGCGCGCAGTCTATATATGTATTTGACGCATCGAAGTGGACCACTGGCGCAATGGTGGCGCTGAATGCCGCCACGGACGGCTCCGACCTGCCAAACCGCAACTTGATTGGCCCCATCACAAACATCAAACACGCAGGCGGCGACTACCTTGTCACACTCAAGAAGCCATTGGAGAAGGACATCGCCTCTGAAACGCCAGTGCGCTGCCAGGTGCCCAGGGAGACTTTCGAATACGTGCCATCAGTCACCGCAAAAGGCGAATGGGCCAAGGCGGCTGGCAGAGTTCCAGTGCTGCCTAAGGCAAAGCGCTGCAAAGTCATCATCATAACGCCAAAGCCAGTGGAATTCCAGAACATCAAACTGGAGGCATTCCAGAGGTAGTTGGAGGTAGCCAGCGCGTCCCGCGCTGGGTTGGAGGTAGCCAGCGCGTCCCGCGCTGGGTTGGGTCTTTCCAGCGCGATGACGCGCTGGCTACCACCGCCAACTTTAATATTGTGAAATATTTCTGTTATTATTAGCGTATTATTGTTATAATATCTTTGTGGCAAAATTAACCTAGTAGGAAAATACCATGTCAATGAAAGTGAATTGGAGCCCCAGACTGGAAGAGCTGGCGGATGGATTGCTGGAGCAATGGGTGGAATTGAGCAAGCGGGAGGCCAGCCCATTCGGCAAGATATGCGTTGTTGTAAATGACAAGGCCTCCGAGAACTGGCTCAAGCAGTATGCGCTTCTGGTGAAGAAGATGCCACGTGTGATGATGAATGTGGACTTTGTCATGCTGTCCGAGTTCATCAATGACTGGCTGGAGGCTCAGGTGCATGGCGTGGCTCCGAGGGAGCGCAAGGCCGCCATGCATCCATATTCGCAGGAAGTGCTCACCTGGAGAATCTACAGGATACTTTCCGCTGCCAAGGAAGGCGGCGAACTGGATACACTGCTTGCCTATCTCAAGAAAGATGAAAAGAACATCGCAAAGCGCCGCTATGCACTCTCGGCGCGTCTGGCGCGCATGTATGACGATTATCTGAATTCCCGTTTCCAGATGCTGAACAACTGGGAGCAGCAAATCGTGGAAGGCGAAGTCCCAGCATGGCAGCCAGTCCTATACAGAATGCTGGTTCAGGAGGGCTTTGGCAGGACATACGCCCAGGATTATGCAGAGGCGTTCCAGCCTGGCGCAGAAGCGCACAAGGCACTGGAGTGCGGTTTCCCCAAGTACATGGCTGTGCATGTATTCGACGCGCCATTCATGTCGGAGCCCACATTGCGCATATTGGAGAAGATAGCCGAGGCATTTCCCATGACATTCTGGCTGTTCAATCCCCAGGGCGACTGGCTGGCGGACACGCCCGCTGAAAAGGAGGTCAAGAGAATGATACGCAGGCAACTGCAGGAGGGAAAGGTGCCTGAAGAACTTGCCGAGGACCTCACCGACAGCTACTATGATTCACCAGAGGAGCGCCTGTTTGGCGCCATGGCCTCTGGCGCCAGGGCGGTATTGGGCACCTTGTTCGATGTTGCCGAGGGTGAAGTAAATGCACCAGAAGACGCTTCAGCAGCGCCCTTTGCTGGCCTTGACATCGCAGTGCACCGCTGCTATTCGCCCCGCAGGGAGCTTGAGGCAATAAGGGACGGGCTCCATGACTTCTTCACCACCCACAAGGATGCCAAGCCACATGATGCCATCGTTCTTTGCGGCGACTGGGCGACATACGCGCCTATAATCGAGACCGTGTTCAATCCAGATGCAGCCAAGGAGGGCTACATTCCATGCACAGTGGACAAGGGCAGCTCGGGCGAGACGCCGCTCACACAGTCCTTCAGGGATTTGCTGGCATTCGGCGAAAACCGTTTCGAAGCAAGCGCTGTGTTCAATCTTCTGTCCGTGCCCGCAATACGCGAAAAACTGGAATTGGATGACAAGGCAGTGGAAGACTTGAAAGGCATGGTGGCGAACGCCAATATACACTGGGGTGCAGACGACGATGATGTGGCGAAGACGTTTCAAATGGACACGGCAAGGGAAAACACCTTCACATGGCAGCGTGGACTGGACAGGCTCGTGGCGGAAATGCTGTATGGCTTTCCTGAAGACAATGACACGCTCATCAATGTGGCGGGGAAACAAATTCATCCTGTAGGGCATGTGGAGGCGGACCGCACCACCGCAGTTTCAGCGCTGTGGCATTTCATACAGGAACTCAAGGCATTGAAAGCGGAACTTTCTGGCGAAAAGAAACTGGAGCAGTTGAAGGAACTGCTGAATGGCGTCCTGGACAATTTCTATTCGGACGAGCAGGAGTACCTGTATGAACTGGCGATAATACGCAATGCCATAAACAAGGCGGCCAGCAGCATTGAGGCCGCTGGAATGAAGGACGAGCTTCTAGATGCAAAGGTATTTATTTCCGCGGTGCAGGACATAATTGGCAGCAATGCCCCTGGAATGAAGACGCCTGCGGATTCCGTTTTGATTGCGCCTTTGAAGAGCAGCTATGCCACACCCCACAAATACGTATGGATATGCGGCATGAGCGAAGGCACATTCCCGCACAATGAGCGCCGCGCATCCTTTGACCTCATCGGCAGGCATCCCAGCCACTTCGACGCCAGCAGCAAGGAACGGGACGCCTTTGCCATGCTGAAGGCTGCTCTTGGCGCACGGGAGCAATTGCGCCTCAGCTTTGTGGGCACCGATGTGCATAGCAACGAGAAGCTGCCGTCCTCAGTGCTGCTCAATGACCTGCTGGACTATCTCAAGGCAAAAGGCATGGCCTTTAGGGAATACAGCCATCCTCTGCATACATTCAGCCGCGCCTATTTCAAGCGGGGCAATGAACTGCCTGACACGCATGACAGGGAAAGCCAGGAAATCGCCGCCTTGCTGCAAATCGAGGACAAGCCCAAAAAACTCTCGCAGATTGCCGCGTTTGAATTGAATGAGGAAGGCACAACTGAGATACCATTGGCGGAATTGGAGGAATATTTCAATGACCCGCGCAGGTTTGTCTTTACCCATCGCCTGAAAATCAAGCCACAGTACAGCTTTGACTTGAATGATGACGAGCAACTTGGAGCAGGTCTGTCATGGGGGCATATCGAATATCTGTCATTGAAGGAAACTTCCGATGAACTGCGTAGTCATTTGGCTGAACTTGCAGTGGAGACTGGTGAGGCGGCGACAGTGCAGGATGCGGACAGCGCAATTGCCGAGGCATTGCATAACCATGCCCGTAAACTCAAGTTTGGCAATGACGATGCCAGGAATTGCCTGTGGGGCGATGACTTAATGACCTTTGCCAAGGCGTATGAACTGTCTGAAAACGAACAGGCAACTGTTCGCTCACTGGAGCTGGAACTAGCCGCTGGAGACAAAGTCTGCATTCCCATGCAATTCAAGACAATCCCAATATTTACGCTTAGTGGCACCGAGAAGCACAGCATTATATTCGACCCTTACGGCAACATTAACGGCGCATACGTCAGGCACCTGGCATACAATGCGCTTGACGGCGGTGGCATAGCCACGGTGGTATTTAAGGCAAGCGAGGCTGCCACGCGCTTTGACCCAGTAGAGGCCGAGGCCGCAAGGCTGAAGCTGGCCCAGCTTGTGGAGCTGGCAATCGCAAAGGTGCCAGAAGACATGCTTTCATACGGCGACTTCGCAGCAAAGGGGGAATTACAGCTGGATGAAGTGGAGAAGGCACTCTCCGAAATGACGAATCTCATACATAGGACCAATCAAAAATAAGGGGGGGAATATGGAAATGACCTTTGACACGCAGATACTGGAGCCTGGCTTCGACATGAGCGGAACCCATCTGGTGGCAGCCTCGGCAGGCACTGGAAAGACCTACAATATTCAGAACATCTACGCCAGAATAATCATGGAGAATGACTGCCAGGTCTCCCAGGTGCAGGTGATGACATTCACAGAAGCGGCCACAAAGGAGCTGAAGGACAGGCTGCACGCAGTCCTCAAGGATTTGCAGCACCGTTTTGCAAAAGAGCCCAAGCCTTGTGAGGGCAAGGATGAGGAGGACACGGCACGCCGCAACGAGAGGGCCGACAGGCTTATCGCCTGCGCGGCTGACAAGGCCAAAGCCAGGCAAAGAGTGGAACTGGCATTGCTGGACTTCGACAATGCCGCCATCACCACCATACACGGCTTCTGCCAGAGAGTGCTGACGCGCTACGCCTGCGAGACAGGCATCACCCTGGCCATGACAATTGAAGA
>JAFYGL010000243.1 GCA_017543165.1 Victivallales bacterium
ACATATTCTGGTCTCCTGGGCGCAAGGACTACCTAAGGCGCATAGGCGTATTGAACTCTGTTGAAAAGGATTTGCCTTGTTTTCGGGTTGAATCAAAGCTTGCGCTTCTTTATGCAAACCTCGCTGGCCTGGACAGGGGGGCTGCTGGAGAGAATTGGAGGAAGGCCTGTGATTATGCGGCAATGGCAATGAGACATGCCCCCATGGACGGCAATTTTGCGGTGCTTGGCGCTGAAATATTCAGCAGGGCGAATTCAAGCGGGGCAAGAATGGATTCTGACTACTCGCGGCTGAAGTTGTTCCTGTGGGCATACCAGTGCATTCCTTCCAAGCAGAAGGCATTGGAAAGCGCTGCCATCGAGGCGTTCAAGTATTATGCAAAGGCATTGTCCATTTTCCCTGAAGAAGTTCCAGAGGCTCGTCAAAGGGCCTTGGGTCTTCTTGTACAATGCATTAAGAACAATCCTTCAAGTTGCAGGAAATATATACCATTTATTGCCCAGGCGGCGGAAAACGAGGCGCAATTGATGGAATTGTGCAGTGACAGCGTGGAGGTAAGGCTGGCTTTGGCCCAGTATTTCGCTGGAATGGGGAATTATTCCACGTCTTTGAAGATAATGAACCAGCTTCTTGCGGGGAATGGTTCCGATAATGCACTGGAATACGATGATGAATACAGGCTGCTGGACAGGCGTTGCGGAATATATCGCCTGAAGGGGGATGAAGAGCGCTGGCGCCTGGATGTGGAAAAAATGAAAAAACTTTGCTATGCCAATAAGATGAAGCTTATCGAGGAGGCTCTTGCCCTTGTCAAGAAGGCAGGCAACCAGGAAGTTGTTTTGCGCCTTGAGCCTTTGGAATATATCAATCCTGCATTGCCTGAATATATTATATTGCTTGCCCAGCAGTATAAGATCCTTGGAAAAAACTCGGATTGCCTGCATTTGCTTCTCAGGCTTTCTTATGTTGAAAGACCTCCGGATATTAAATTCCTTCTGGATGCACGGGATTTGTTTGTCACAAATGACAAGTACCATGCTCTGGAATCCGAGGTGTTGCGCTCGTTCTTCCTTGACGCCGCAATTGAAATAATGCTTTCGGAGAAAGGGCATGCCTCCAACGTCCATAAGGCGATAAATAATCTTGAGAGACTGGAAGGCACCTACCAGTCCAATTCCTGGCTCCAGTTCCACTTGATTCCATTCTACATCGCCAGAGGATATGAATGCATTAAAGAACAAGAAAAGGCAATTGAGGCATATAGGCGGGCACTGAAGATCAGCCCCAACAACCTCTATGTCCTAAGAAGGCTGGGAAACCTGACAAGGGAAGGCCTTGCTGACAAGCAGATTGAAATCCTGGATTTCGCCAATAAATGCAAAAGGCCCCTTTCACGTGTCACTCCAAACCTGACTTTCCTGGGATTCAAGACCAGTCCAGAATTCGTGGAGGCATTGCATTCCAATGTGAAACTGGATGTGCGGATGCTTTGCACCAGCGACATCAAGGCGGAATACCATTTCAACATGGCGTTCAATGACAAAAAGGGAATCTGCTTTGCCAATGAACTTGACTGGAGCAAGACTGCTACGCCAATGGTGTCATGGCGTGTCGGCGAGGTTTATTCACATGAATACGAATGGCAGCCGCATCTGATGGCATTGAAGGGCACCAGCCGCACATTGGAGCCAGGTGACGTGTCTGTTTCTGTGTCAGTAAGTGTATTGAAGCAGAAATTGCGCCCAATGCCCAGCATCGTGGAACGATTGTGGAAAGTCAAATGAGGCATATTTGTTAAAAATGATAGATTTCCATTGCCATATATTGCCTGGAATAGATGACGGCTCTCCCGACATGGAGACCTCCCTGGAAATGGCGCGTATTTCGCTGGCCTCTGGAGTCACCCACATCGTGGCGACGCCACATGGCAGTTCCTCCGACATGGCGGATATTCTGCACAAGCGCGACGAGGCACTGGAGGCCTTGTCAAGGCGTCTTGAGGAGGAGAAAATCCCGATAAAGCTCCTGCCTGGCCTGGAGTATTATGCCGACGGCCATTCGGCGGACTTGAATCGCGTGCCATTGAATGCGCGTTGCGGTCTGCCGCCTTACGAGAGCAGGCCCATCCTGGTTGAATTGCCCATGTCCGTGGATGTCTCTTTTGCAGAGAACCTGCTTTTCAATGCACAGTTGGCGGAAATGCCAGTGGTGCTGGCCCATCCTTCCCGCTACAATGGCTTCAGGAAGCACGCAGACATGTTCAAGCGCCTCCTGGAGCGTGGCATGTACCTGCAATTCAATGCGGTGAACCTAGTCGGCGGCTTTCTTTTCTCTGGAGTTGCAAAGACGATAATCGACATAATCAAGACTGAACCAGGCAGAGTGCTGCTGGGCTCTGATGCCCACGAAGCGAAATACAGGACCACGGAGCTGCTGTGCGCGCGCAAACGCGTGGTTTCAAGCCTCGGCGAGGAAGTGTGGCATAAGATAACAACCGAGAATCCAGCAAAATTGCTGGGGATTGAGGAGCAATTATGAACATCATTGTAACAGGTGGCGCGGGCTTCATCGGCTCGGCTTTGGTACGTAGGCTGGTCAAGGAAAGCGAAGCCAATGTCATTGTGTTGGATAAATTGACACACGCAGGCACGCTGACTTCTATCAAGGAGGTGTCCACCTCGCCTAGATGCCGTTTCGTGCAAGGCGACATCTGCGACAGGGAACTTGTCACCAGGCTTTTCCAGGAGACACAGCCAGACCGAATCATGCATCTGGCGGCTGAAAGCCATGTGGACCGCTCGATAGACGCGCCGCTGGACTTTGTGAACACGAACGTGGTTGGCACTGCAACACTCCTCCAGGCCGCGCTTGAATACTGGCGCAATTTGCCAGAGGCGAAAAAAGAGACGTTCCGTTTCCAGCACATTTCCACGGACGAGGTGTACGGCACCCTTGGCGAGACAGGCTACTTCCGTGAGGACACGCCGTATTCACCCCATTCGCCATATTCCGCCAGCAAGGCGTCCAGCGACCATTTTGTACGTGCATGGCATGACACCTTCGGCCTGCCGACCTTGATTACCAACTGCTCCAACAACTATGGCCCATACCAGTTCCCTGAAAAACTTATTCCACTGGTGACATTGAATGCCCTGGAGGGCAAGGAACTGCCCTTATACGGAACTGGCGCAAATGTCAGGGACTGGCTGTTTGTGGAAGACCATGTCACCGCGCTTTGCCTGGTGGGGGACAAGGGGCAGCCAGGCCGCACATACAATATCGGCGGCCATTCCGAAAAAAGCAATATACAGGTGGTCAGGACCATCTGCGGAATACTTGATGAGATACGCCCCCGCAGTGACGGCCATAAATACGAGGAGCAGATTCGCTTTGTCAAGGACCGTCCAGGCCATGATCTGCGCTATGCCATAGACGCGGACAGGATTGCGTCCGAACTGGGCTGGAAGCCGTCACAGACCTTCCAGCAGGGAATGCGCCTCACCGTGCAGTGGTATCTTGACAACGAGTGGTGGTGGAAGCCCCTTCGTGAACAGCGCTATTCAGGCCAACGCCTGGGCAACAACAAATAATACAACGCAGAGGCGCAGCGTTTTTAACGCAGAGGCGCAGAGTTTTTTACGCAGAGACGCAAAGACGCAGAGACGCAGAGTTTTTATTGTTTTGTAATTTATTTTTCGATAATGCCTTTTCCCCATTACCTATCTCATGGAGAACAAAGCATCGACAAATGACAATAAAAAAATCTCTGCGTCTCTGCGTTAAAATCTCTGCGCCTATGCGTTAAAAAAACTGCGTCTCTGCGTTGATGTTAGGCGTCTTTGTGTTGCAAAAGGTGGCAGGCGACCTTGCGGTGGTCTGGCTGCGTGGTGAGGGCAGGGCGTCTCTTGCGGCAGATGTCCTGGCATTGTGGGCATCTGTCGGCAAAGGCGCATCCAGGTGGCAGCCTCAGCAGCGATGGCACATAGCCAGGTATGTGCTCCAGGCGTTTTGCGCTGGTGTTGATTGAGGGAATGGAGCGCATAAGCCCCTGTGTGTACGGGTGCAGTGGATTTGCGAAGATGCTTTTGACTGGGCCGGATTCCACAATCCTGGAGGCATACATCACCGCCATGTCATCGCACATTTCCCAGATTACTCCCATGTCGTGGGTTATTAGAAGCAGACCGGCATCGTCGCCACGGACTTGACGCATCAGCTCAAGTATCTGGGCCTGTATTGTCACGTCCAGGGCGGTGGTGGGTTCGTCCGCTATTATCAGTTTAGGTTGCAGCACAAGTGCCATTGCAATCATGACGCGCTGCCTCATTCCGCCTGACAGCTGGAATGGATATGACGAGAATGCGTTTTCAGGGATGCCTACCTTGCGAAGCCACTTGTGGGCCTGGTCAAAGGCTTCTTTTCTGGAGCAGTCCCTGTGCAGCAGTACGGTCTCGGCAACCTGCGCGTCCACTTTTATCAGCGGGGACAAGGCGGTCATGGGCTCCTGGAATATCACGCCGATGTCCCGCCCTCTGATTTTGCGCATCTCCTTTTCGGGCAGTTTCAGCAAATCCACCCCGTCCAGATATATCTCGCCTGCGCTGATTTTGCCTGGCGGCTGCTGGATAAGGCGCGGTATGCTCATGCAACTGACGGATTTGCCGCAGCCTGATTCCCCGACCAGCCCCAGTGTCTTGCCTCTTTGCAGGGTAAAGCCAACATTGTCCGCCGCCTGAAGAATGCCATCCTCCGTGCGGAATTCCACACAAAGCCCCTGCACTTCAAGAAGGGGCGTATTCGAATCCATTGACGACATTATTTCGCTGCTTTCTTTGCGGAGGCAGCCCTGCCAGTCTTGCGTGCCGCTGGCTTGGGTTTCTCGACTGGCTTTGCGCAGCTTTGCACCGACAATATTTTCAAGCCAGTGGAATCCTGCCTGAACGTGCCTGTTAATACCAGCGTTTCCTGGTTGTATGCGAGACGCTGCAATCTCTTGACTATCCTGCGGTTGTTTATGACATATTCATCGCCATCGTCATTGATAATGGAGAGAGCCGCCGTTCCATCTGAGCAAAGTTCGTCCGACACGTCAAGCTGCCCTGTGATTGTCACCAGATTTTCTGAATTGTCACTGTCCATGATATGAATTGTCCCGTTTTGGATTTCCATTGCAACATCGGCAATTATACCAAACTAATTGCTAATCCGCAAGACTTATTCAACAAAAAAGTGCGCATTACTCCGCGCGGCCATTGGCCGCGCGTCAGGATGAAGGTAGAACGATATGCGGGCTGGCAACGATGTTACTGCAAATCTGGACGCCCAGTTGTGCGGAAACATTTGTGTATGCAAAAAAATAGTTTTACCTTCATCCTGACGCGCGGCCAATGGCCGCGCGGAACAATGCAAAAAGGCATACCCAAAATTTGTTTTTTATGCTTGCATAAAGTTTTTTCCTATTTATATTCCACTCAATTTTTGTTTTATGGATAATTGAGGTCTTTTGGGCCTCGCAATCACTGAATGAAAAAGGGGTTTTGACAAGATGAAAAAGGTAAAGATTGGTGTCATTGGAGCAGGTGGCATAGCCCGTCGCCGTACTATTCCTGGAATGTTGCTGGCAAACAACATCGAGCTAACTGCGGTAATGGATATTTTCAAGATCGATGAGATAGCCGCGGAATTCGGCGTTAAGAAGGCATATTCAAAGGTGGAGGACATATTGGCTGATCCCGATGTGGAGGCAGTGTACATCGCCACGCCCGCAAGCATGCACCGTGAGCAGATAGAGAAGGCCGCGGCAGCAGGCAAGCACATCCTCTGCGAAAAGCCCCTTACCATGACGCTGCCTGACGCCGAGGCTGCTGTCGCGGCTTGCAAGAAGGCAGGCGTCTTCCTGCAAGAAGGCTACATGATGCCATTCCATGGCGCTCACCAGGCAATCCGCAAGGCGATTGACGAAGGCAAGATTGGCAAGATCGTCTATATGCGCGCACAGCTTTCATGCTGGTATCCGCCGATTCCAGGCGCATGGCGCCAGGATCCAGCCAAGGGCGGCGGCGGCTCACTTATCGACATGGCCACACACCTGTATGATTTGCTTGAGTTCTTCAATGGACCAATTGCAAAACTGGTGGCTTTCACAGGCAATCTGGTGCATGACTACAAGTCCGAGGATTCCTCCACCACTCTGCTGCAATTCGCCAATGGCACACAGGCCACTGTCGATGCATTCTTCTGCGTGCCAGACGAATCAACCAAGACACGCCTGGAAATCTATGGTTCCAAGGGCGCAATCTTCACTGAAGGCACCATCGGCCAGAGCCAGGCAGGCACCGCCGAAATCATCAGCGGCCTGGGCGAGGCTGGATATGACGCACAGCAGTCCAAGGACGTGGCGCGCGTGTTCACTCCTCTGGAATTCCCGCAGATCAATCCATATACAGCAGAGTGCGAATATTTTGCCAACTGCATCCTGAATGGCACCGCCCCCAAGGTGAACACTGGGGAAAACGCGCTGCGCATCATGGACATCACAGCAAAGGCCTACGCATCCGCTAAAGACGGCCAGGTGAAGAACGTCTAATATACTGAGGTAATTTCAAAACTATCATCAAAGTGCGCTAAAGCGCATTTTGCGCTAGTTTTGAAATTACCCCTGCTTTTTATTGTAAGGAACAGGTATATTGCGGAATCGTATTCTACAATATGTGATATTGGCTTTGTCTGCGGCGGCTTGGCTCTATGCCATAGAGCTGGAGCCACCCAGATTTAGCGTGACTGCCAGTG
>JAFYGL010000244.1 GCA_017543165.1 Victivallales bacterium
ATACCCTTGGATTTTGGAATAACCGCTGGTCTCATTTGTCCAATTGCCTCATTTCCTCAAGAAAACTCTCCATGTCCTCCCTTGTACCCATTGTAACTCTGATGAATTCTGATATGCGGGGAAGATTAAAATATCGCACAATGAAGCCATCTTTCCTAAGCTCGGTGAAAATTTCCGAGGCTGGTCTGTTTGGCTTCACAAAAATGAAGTTTGATTGGGAAGGCAACACCTTGCATCCCATCTTGCGCAGTTCCGCGCTGAGCCAATCACGGGTGGCGCAGATCTTGGCTGCGTTTGCCCGCATGTATTCCACATCCTCCAGGGCGGCCTTGGCGATTGCCTGCGTGAGAAAATCGATATTGTAGGAATCGCGGACTTTGTTCATCTCGTTGATCAGCGCCTCTGGCGCAAAGGCCAGACCAATGCGCAAGCCCGCCAGGGAGAAACTCTTGGAGAAAGTGCGCGACACTATCACATTGGGATAGTTGGCAATCTCGCCGATGAAACTGCTTCCAGCAAAGTCAACGTAGGCCTCATCCACCCATACCACGCCATTGGCACTGCGGCACAACTCCTTGAGGCGCCCTTCGTCCGGCAGGTTTCCTGTAGGCGCATTGGGGCGAGCCAGCATGATGAGTTTTGCCTCGCTGGCAAGCTGCGCGGCATTCTCGGGAATGTCAAAATTTTCATCCAAGGGGATTGGCAGCGGTTTTGCCCCTTGTATGTCCGACAGCACTGGGTACAGCGAATAGCTGGGCTCGGTGTAGGCATAGCATTCGCCCTCGCCCACAAAGGTGCGCAGCGCAATTGTCAGCAACTCGTCGGAGCCATTGCCGCAGATGACCTGCTCTGGCTTCACGCCATAGACGCGAGCCGCCGTATTGCGCAGTTCCGTGGCGCAAGGGTCTGGATAAAGGCGCAACCTGCGGTAGTCAAAAGATTTCAAGGCCTCCTCCACCTTTGGCGAGGGAGGGTATGGATTTTCATTGGTGTTCAGCTTGACCAGGCGCTTTAGCCCGCGGGGCTGCTCCCCAGGCACATAGCCGCCTATCTTGCTGATAGCCTCACGTGCGTAATTCTTCATTATTGTAAACTCCTTTTTATGTGGGCGCCGAGGCGGCGCCCACTTAGGTTGCCCTGGCGGGAACTGCGGTTCTGGCGGCAGTATGCGTGCATGGGGCACCGAGGCGGCACCCACTCAGGTTGCCCTGGCGGGAACTGCACCAAGAGAATTAAACTAAGTCTAAATGCGTGTTGCCGCTAAGGCAACCTGAGTGGGTGCCGCCATCGGCGCCCACATACACATCGGCGCCCCCATATATTTATGCCTTGATCCAGATGTTCTTGGCGTTCAAGAACCAGCCAGGCTCGCTCACCTGGGTTGCCTTGTTGGCCCAGCCGCTGTTGATGCGTGCCATGGTGGCGTCCCATGAACGCACGCCGCTAAGTGAATCTGGTGCCTCCACATTGCAGGCGCCAACCGCCGCCGCGAAGAGGCCAGCCTCCTCCAGCTTGCAGTTGCGCAGCATTGCGCTGAGGAAGCCGCCTATGCTGGAATCGCCTGCGCCCGTGGCGCCCATGAACTTGTCGGGATTGAATGTGGGGAACAGCATGCGGCGGGATGCCCAGTCCGCCACGCAATCTGGTGCGCCTGCACCCATTCGGGCAAAGCGCTCCGCAGTGGCGGTCTGTATGTACATTCCGCGCTGTCCCAGCTTGATGGCAACCACGGCAGCGCCAAAGCCAATCAGCTCGTCACCCAGCTTCTCCAGTTCCTTGACGCCGATGTTGTCGCCATCGCCAAAGCGTTCTGGCATCATCATGTACAGCAATTCGTCCGCACTTGGCATGAAGACATCGGTGTATGGAAGGACCTTGGAGAGCAGTTTCTTCCAATTCACCTTTCCAGCGGGGCCATGCGGGTCGGGCATGCCTGGGTCCATGGAGGTGGTGATGCCCATGTCGTGCACTGTCTTGTACATGCGTATCAACTCGGCGCCTTCGTTCTCGTATGCCTTTGCCATGAAGCAGGGATAGCCAAAGTGGAAAAGCTGCACATCCTTTAGTTCCGCCATGTTCAGGTCATCGGTGCAATATGTGGCGTTTGCGCCTGGGCAATGCAGGAAGATCCTGTCTGTCCCAGGGATGTTGATGACCATGGTGTATGACGTGGCGCTGCCCTTGGAGATGGTCATGCCCTCCGCCAGAGATGCGTCTCTTGTCTTGACAATGTTCAGGACGGCCTTGCCGAAGTCATCGTCGCCGACCTTGCCCATCAACTTTGTAGGCGTGCCGAGAATGTGCATTGTCATGCCCGTGTTGGAGACAGCGCCGCCCGTGGCCATGAGAGGCGCGCCCACCTCGAAAAGATGGCCTGGTATCAAGTCAAAGTGATGGTCTATGGCAGGAATTATGTCCAGACAAAGATGCCCCGCTACAACTGCTTTCTTCATTTTTCGTTTTCTCCTTGAAAATGTGTTGCAATTATTTACTTTTTTATAAAAACATTCGTTATTTGTTTGAGCGAACCAGTGCTGACACGAATTTTATCCAGCGCAGGTCTGCGTTCAGGGCCACGTTGGCGGCCCTCCTTGCATCGTCCACCAGATATGCGTTGCCGCGGATGACGCCGACAGGCAGGCCGCCTGGCAATTCACCGCCAAGACCGCTGGTGGCGACAATTGCGCCTTCCTGGATGACAGCGTGCTTTGGCAGGAAATCCACCATTGCGGAGATATTGTCTCCAGATGGCTGGCCATTGCCCTTGAGGACGCCGACATAGACATTGTCCCCGCTGAAGACATACACGCTTACAGCGCAGGCAGGGTTTGCCAAAGTCTCCACGACAGCACTGCGCCTGAAGACCTGTCCCACCCTGCCAGCCAGAAAGGAGCCGAAGAGCACAGGTGCGCCCTCCACAAGGCCGTCCGCCTCGCCCAGCCCGATTCTGAAGTTCCAGTTCCACGTTGCGGGGTCGCGCATAACCATTTCCCCCCGCAGCGCAGTCCAATCCTTGACTTCAGGCAATTTAAGCATTGCCCTGAGTTGCCTGTTCTCCTCCTGGACTTTGTCCAGTTCCGCGACACGCACTTCCAATTGCTGGAGGCGGATCTCGGTTTCCTGCAATTCATCAAGCCTGTTGGAATGGAAAATATTCTCCCACAGCAGCGAGATGAAATTGTTAACCGACCTGGTTCCCTTGGCAAAAGGTGCAATGATGCCCGAGGCAGTGCGCCGCCCCAGCGTACTGACGCCAAGCAGCAACAGCAGCAACAGTACAATGCACCATGTTTTGCCTTTTGAGAATTGCATTATCAAGCCAATGCCTTAGCCTGCAGGGCGAAAATCTGCTTCAATCCCTTGCGTGCCTTGGACAGCAGTTCCGCCAGTTCAGCATCGTCAAAGGTGGCTTCTTCGCCGCTGCCCTGGAGTTCCACGAAGCGTCCCGTATCGGTCATGACCACGTTCATATCGACTTCGGCAGCGGAATCTTCCTCGTAGCACAGGTCCAGCATGGGTTTTCCATCCACAATGCCCACGCTGACCGCCGCCACCTTTGCGATGACTGGATTCTCGGCAAGTTTACCGCTGGCAACCAGTCTAGAGGCGGCCAGTTGCAATGCCAGGCTTGCGCCAGTTATGGAAGCGCATCTGGTGCCGCCATCCGCATCAATCACATCGCAATCCACATGCAAAGTCATGCCAGGCAGCTTTGACAAATCCACGACTGCGCGGAGCGAGCGTCCCACGAGCCTCTGTATTTCCGCAGTGCGGCCAGACACCTTGCCCCGCGTGGATTCCCGTTCGCCCCTGGTGCCCGTTGCGGAAGGCAGCATCTGGTATTCGGCGGTAATCCAGCCGCCAGGAACATTCTGCTCCTTCATCCACCTTGGAACTGCCTCCTCCAGGCTAACCGAGCATATAACCCTGGTATTGCCGCTGATTGCCAGCACCGAGGCCAGCGGATGCTTCTGGAAATCCAGGACAAAGTCCCACTTTCTCAACTGGTCCACCCTGCGCCCGTCTTTGCGTTTTGAATTTGCCATATTACCTCTCTGCTTTATGTTATTGCATTTTTACAGACAGTGCATAATTTGTTGCAATTCGGGAACTTTTCCAGTTGATACATCATATTTACATAATTTCATTGCTGCTGTGCCTGCTTCTTGCGGGATGCGGGAAAGCGAAGGCACCTGACTTTGACAGCCACCAGTCCGAGCTCGTGCTCAGGGCATGCGAGGCGATTGCTGATGGCAAGGACCAGGATGCAATGAATGTGCTCAACGAATTGCGGCAATATCCAGCCACAGCCAGTTTCGTGGAGGAGGCGCAACTCGCCATAAGAAGGCACTACAATTCGCGCCAAATCAACCATACGCTGCAAACTGGCGATTTGAAGAAACTGAAGCAATTCCTGATTGAGGCGGAGAAACAGGGGATGCTCTCCAGCGAGATGCTGCTTAACAGCGACATGCCTGATGCATTGCAGGCGCTGATGCTGTTTTGCGCCAAGATGCCCTGGGAGAATTCCAGCAGCCTGCAGAACGCGTTGGCGCAGCTGGCTCCATTCGTGGAGCCGCTTTCCGCGACAGAGGCGTTCCGCCAATTCTATGCGGAACAGCGAGCCTTGCTGAAGAAAATGGAGCAGGAGGAATTGCAGACAAAAATTGACAAATGCCTGGCGACATTGGACAAGGCGGCTGCCACGAATGATGCAAAAAACTGGCTTGAGGCGCATAACGAACTGCATAAACTCAAGCAGGACCATCCCCTTTTCAAGTACGAAATGCAACTGGGCAAAAAATCACTCGACCCGAATCCAGACTGGGCGTCATACGCCATTGCACTCTTGGGAAACTGGAAACGGCTGGATGACAGGCAGCGCAAAACCGCACTGGATGCCATGGAAGGGCCCCCAGTGAATCTTTGCAGCAATGTCCTTATCGCTATACGCAGCAACACAGAGGAGGCACTGCGTGCACACCAGGCTGCAATGGAGCAGCTTGGGCTGGCACCCTCAAACGATGTGCTCATGTCGTATTTGGGCAGTCTGGACATAAAATATGCCGAGAAAGGCGGAACACATTCCCCTTGTCTCGGTCTAAAGGAATTATTTGCAATTTTTAGTTCCATAAACATAAGCCCTAAAACAAGAAGGTAGAAAAATGAGTTTAAAGAAGATTCTAGTGCTTGCCGCAATAGCCGCGACAATGCCATTCGCAATGGCAGACGAAGCCAAGAAGCCAGAAGTCAAGGAAGCGCCAAAGGCGGAAGCGCCAGCCACGCCCAAAGTAGATGAGGCGGCGATAGACAAAATGCTGGCCGCGATTCCAGAGGTTGCAGCCACATACGAAGGCGGCAAGGTGACTGGCAAGGAAGTCAGCGATTTCCTGCGCCCGCAGCTCATTGAGGCGGCAAAAGCAGGTCATACGCCAACCCAGGAACAACTGCTCGGCGCGGCGGCAAACTATGCAAACCAGGTAATGCTTCAGAACTTGCTGGCGGCGGAGGCCAAGTCCAAGGGCTTCAAGCCAGACATGGAAGCCGCGAAAAAGCAGTTTGAGGAAATCAAGGCGGCCAACGGCGCGGAAAATGTCCAGAAGATGATCAAGACCATGGGGATGACAGAAGAGGCCCTGATGGCAAAGCTGGCCGAAAGCGCAATGATAGAGGCGTTCTTCCAGTCACAGGTAAAAGTCGAAGAAAACGCGGCAAAGAAGTTCTACGACGAGAATCCGCAGCATTTCACCACCTACAGCGCCTCGCATATTCTGTCCATATTCCCAGGTGCGCAGGAAGGCAAGCAGCCCACAGCCGAGGAAGACAAGGCTACTTTGGAGAAGTTGCAGAAAGCGCAGAAGGAACTGGCGGAAGGCAAGGACTTCGCAGAGGTTGCAAAGGCGCACAGCGACTGCCCCTCCAAGGAAAAAGGCGGCGACCTCGGCACTTTCGCGCCAGGGCAGATGGTGCCTGAATTCGAGGAGGCCCTCAAGAAGATGAAGGCAGGCGAAATCAGCCAGCCAGTCAAGACGCAATTTGGCTACCACATCATCAAGGCAGGAGAAACAAAAGTCGCCTCATTCGATGAAGTGAAGGACAGCATCAACCAGCATTTGCAGGGCCAGGAAATCAACAAGGTTGCCAAGCAGGTCATCGACAAGATAATTGCCGACAAGAAGGCAAAGGTCCTCATCGAGCCACCAAAGAAATAAAGTTTTCTAGAAAGCTGCGGTTTTCGCCGCGGGCATTTCAAACCTAAGCCCCTGGAGAGATTCAGGGGCTTTTATTATGCCCTGATGCACCTGTATTTCCGTGGCGCCCTGCCTGAATGTGAAGTCAGGTGTTCTTCCATACGTCCACTGGAAAGACTGGAACTGCGCCATTGCCTCTGGTGCGGGGGCTGGCGGAGGCTGAGGATAGTCGTCTATCTCCGCTTGCAGCATAATCGCGCTGCACACATCGCTTATAAGAACGCCAGGCACAAAGTCCGTGATGTTTTTCACGGGTGCCCGTACCGAGGGCACCGTGGATGTAATAAACTCGCAATCTTCGCGAATATGCAATGCGCGGGACAACCTGCGCAAGTCCGAATTGACCAGAATGCAGCCATGCGCCATGGCTGTGCGGGAATTGACTGCAAAAGCGGAGCCTGACAATTTGTAATCGCCAGCGTAAATGCTGCGCTGCCCGCTTATACGCGCCTCCACGCCAAGTGAGCAAAGGGCGTCCTTGACAATGCCCACCAGCGCATCGGGATCATAGCCTTCGCGGGGGACAAAGAAAGAGTAGTTCAGATTCCCCTCGTCATGCACGACCGTTCCGCCGCCCGAAAAGCGCCGCAATATGCCGATGCCGTTTTCCTCGCACCAGGATATGTCCGCCTCCATCCAGGGATTCTGGCTGCGGCCAAAGACCACCGCAGGCGAATTGACGTAGAAGAACAGTATCGTCTCGCCGCAATCTGACTTGTAAAAGCCCTCCTCAATCGCCGCATTTGCGTAAGGATTGGAGCTTTCTGAAATAAATACCTTCATTGTCCGCAGCGCCCGAGGCCTCAATGCATTTCCAATAGCAACGCAACTTCATCGCACTGCTCCTTTTTGGGACAGGCGAGGCAGTCATTCTGCACCTTTGACGGGAATCGCATCAATGACACGACAAAGAAGCCCAGGCGGAGAAACAGGTTCGGTCGCATGGTCAAAGTAAACACCCTGCGGGCATTGCGCTCCCTTGCCAAATCCAGCACGGCTGAAACCAGACGGCTTCCAAGCCCGCGCCCTTCGCAATCAGTGGCAACGGTCAGGGAACGCACTTCCTCAAGTCCACTGTCAAAGTTCCTCAATGCCACGGTCCCCACAATTCTCCCATGGCTTTTCGCCACAATGAAATCAGGCAGATTATCTGCGATATCCTTCTCCGTGCGAGGCAGAATCAGGCGTTTCAGCACAAATGGCTCAAATGAACGGACTATCGCCTTGACATCTGACATTTCAGGGCGGCATATCTCCACTTCAAGGGGAGCAGATACATTGACATTGAATCCACGCAGTCTTTCACGCGCCGCGGCACGCAGGGCCGCCATGTTTTCGCCTTTCATGGCATTCAGCGCATCCGCCACCTTGTCAGGCTTTGCGGGCACCGTTGCGCTTGCCAGAATGCAGGGGCAGTCCTCCAACGTAATCAGCAGCACCTTGCAATCAAACTTTTCCATCACCGCGGCAAGTCCCGCAAAACCAGTTGCCCCGCTCCAGTCGATGCAGTTCACTATGGGCAATTCGGCGGATGAGGCAAGTTCAAAATAGCGCAGGGCTTTTAGAAAATCGCGTCTGGCGAGAACGCCATTGCCATACACCAGCATGGCCTGGCTCCCGCCTATTTCCGCAAAGCCGCCCTGCACGGCGGCATCATCCGCCAGCAACGGGAAAAAACGGCTGGACAAATCTTCTGGAAACACTGGCATTTTCATTCGGTGATTAGCACCTTGACTTCTGTTTCCTTGAATGAGTTGGGTATGAAGTCATAGAGTTCTTCGACTTCTTCGTTAAGCATGCGGATGCAGCCAAGACTTGCTGGCTTTCCGATATTCTCTGGCTCGGTGGTGCCATGTATGCCATAGCCAGTCAAAGCCAGATTGACTTCATCCACTGGCTTCAATCCAATCCAGCGGGTGCCAAGCACATTCTGCGGGTCCCCGAAAGGAATGATCTTGCCCTCGTATGTCCAGGCGGGATTCATCTGCTTCTGGCTTACGATGAAGTTTCCAGATGGCGTTCTGTCATGCCGTCCAGTGCTGATTTTATAAAAACGATACAGCTTGTCATCAAGATACAGGCAAAGCAGGAAGTCCTTCTTTGAGATTCTGATGGACCAGGTGCCGTCAATGTACATCAATGGATTTCCAGGATAGATGATGGCGCTGGTGCGAGACAGGCTGTTGAGTTTCTGAAGGGCCTCCACCGTCGTGTTCAGCCTGTAGGCAATCTTCGTCAGCTTGTCCCCCGCCACAATCACATAGCGCTTCTTTTCGGGGGCGGGGGCGCTTCCAGTCATGAATACCTTGTTCACATTGTCAATGACCTGCGCGAATTCCTGCCAGGACGGTGAATATTCCTCGCATTTCTCCAGTCCAGAATACGCAGTCTGCCTGGCGGCAAGCAGTTTTTCCTCCTGGAATTCCTGCTTTGCCTGAGCAAGGAGTATCTGCAAATCACCAGAAATGGCAGGTTCATTGCCAGGCAGCTCGGCAACTGGCGGCGGCAATGCAGGTGCAGAATCTGGAATCTGTGGTTCAACACTGGGAGCCGTCTTGTCCTGCCCCACAAAATACGGGGCAAGCCTGGTGCGCCATATATGCCAGCAGCACCACGACAAACCTACTATCACAGCAAGAATAAAAAGATATTTGATGTGCTTGTAGTTAAACATTCTCTTACTCCTTGTTCAAAGAGACTATCTGAACCAGACTTGCGTGCTCAAGTTTTCAGAATCCCGAATGTGTTTAATTGTCTGCCCCGAAATTTTCCCCGCAGGCATTATAGTGCGCCTCGTTGGCATCTCCGCGTAGCTCGCCAGCATCGCGTAGCTCGCCAGCATCCCCACGCGTAGCTCGCCAGCATCCCCACGCGTAGCTCGCCAGCATCCCCACGCGTAAGTCTTTACGTATGCATACGTGGGGTGGGGGACGGGTTACCGTCCCCCACCCACCACCCAAAGGTAGCGCCAGCGGCGTAAAAAT
>JAFYGL010000245.1 GCA_017543165.1 Victivallales bacterium
GTGGTGGTGCTGGTGTCATTGTTGTTCTTCGGGCTGATATGCCGCCCATGTGTGATTCACGGTGAAAGCATGGAGCCCACTTACGGCTCGATTGGATTCACGTTCTGCTGGTGCCCTGCGTTCTACTTCAGGAAGCCCAGGCGCGGCCAGGTGGTCATAATCAAGTATGTGGGACGCAAGATGCTGCTCCTTAAGAGGGTAGTTGCGCTTGAAGGCGACAAGGTGGAATTCAGGAAGGGCGTGCTCCTTGTCAATGGCGAGCCCTTCAAGGGCGACTGGCAGGAAAAAGGGCCTTGCGACTGGGAATTGGAGGAGCGCACTGTGGAGCCAGGCAATGTATATGTGGTGGGGGACAACCGTTCAGTCGGCATTGACGAGCATGTTTTCGGTCAAGTGCCTGCGTCTCGTGTGATAGGAGTGCCAGTATGGTAGTAAAACCTAAGAAAAAGCGTATCATAGATTTGTCCAAGATAGTCAAGTATGCAGTGCCATTGGTATTGCTGATTGCCCTTGGCATCTGGTACTATGTGACTCATACGCCAGAGGCAATGATTAAGCGCCAGCTTAAATCCCTTGCGGAAATTGTCAGCAAAACTCACGGCGAAGGCAATGCCTCCACCGCGTTGAAGATGATTGCATTTGAAAACATGCTTGATGACATTGTAAACTGCGACATGAAGAATTTCCCATACAACGGGGACAATTCGGGAAACACCCTTGCCAGCCTGGTGTTCCGAGGCCGTGGCATGCTGGATGATGTGAGCCTGAGCCTGGTGGACGCGGAATGCGAGATTAAATCCGCCAAGGAGGCCCAGGCTCGTTGCGCTGGGCATATCCGCCTGCATTATGGCGGCAGTTCCTATTCTGAAAGCCGCAACTGCATCGTGCTTTTCAGAAAGAACGGCAAGAAATGGCGGATTTCCGGATTCAAGGACGACCAGCTGCTGAAGAAATGACAGTTAGCGCCAGGGCTTGTGTTCCCGCCAGGGCAACCTGAGTGGGCGCCGCCTCGGCGCCCGCAATACAACAATGATAACAACAGAAGAAAAACAAAAGAAGGCATTTCTGGTTGGAATACAGACGCCCGAACTGCCAGAGGAGAAATGCCGCGAACTGCTGGATGAACTTTCAGAACTGTCCGATACCCTTGGCCTGGAGGTGGTAGGCTCTGTCATAGCAAAGCAGAGGGAACCCAACATCAGGTTTCTCCTGGGCGAGGGCAGGGCGCGTCAGATTGCGGAAGCCGCCGCCGCATTCGAGGCAGATGTGATCATATTCGATGATTTCCTCACCCCATCTCAGCAGCGCAACTGGGAGAAAATGGCCGATATAGCCGTCATTGACAGGCAAGAGGTCATATTGGACATATTTGCCAGGCATGCCCGTTCCAGCGAGGCTGTGCTCCAGGTGGAATTGGCACGTGCAACCTATTCGCTGCCGCGCTTGAAGCGCAGGTGGACGCATCTCAACAGGCAGCGCGGCATGGCGGGCGGCATGGGAATGAGAGGCGAGGGCGAGCAGCAGATAGAACTGGATTCCCGTATTGTGCGAATGAAGATAGCCAAGCTCAAGGCGCGTCTGGAGGAAGTGCGCCGCCAGCGGCAGGTCCAGCGTGCGCAGCGCCTGCGCAAGCCAGTGCCAGTGGCCGCGAGTGTGGGATACACCAATGCGGGAAAGTCATCCCTCTTGAATGCATTGACCGACGCGGGCGTGCTGGTGGAGGACAAGTTGTTCGCGACGCTGGATCCTACCGTGCGCGGCATTATACTGCCCAGAGGCCAGAAATTGCTGCTGGCTGACACGGTGGGCTTCATACGCAGGCTGCCGCATCTGCTGGTGGAGGCATTCAAATCAACCCTGGAGGAGACGGTTCTTGCGGAGCATGTAGTGGAGGTGCTTGATGCTTCATCTCCAGATTTGGACGAGCATCACGACACGACGGTCAAGGTTCTTGAGGAAATCGGCGCCAATTCGCGGGGGACGATAATCGTATTGAACAAGGTGGATTTGCTGGAGGATGAACTGAGCCGCCAGCGCCTGAGGCACCGCTTCCCTGATGCCATAATGTGTTCTGCCAAGACAGGCGAGGGACTGGATGAACTGAAAAACGTACTGGAACAATGCTGCATGAGAAACACCAGGGAAGAGGAAATACTCGTCCCTCATTCAAATCTGGCCGCATTGTCCCACATTCGTGAAATCGCGGCGGTACTCTCGGAAAAATACGAAGAGGGCGGAGCCCGCCTTAAAATACGAATACCCAAGGCCGCCTGGCCCCTCGTAAAGGAATACGCCGTAAATCAACGCCGAGACACCTCCCCTTGACGCAGAGACGCATCGCATCTCTGCGTTGGAGAGGACGTTAGAGTTTGAGTAGGCGGATGGCGTTTTCGCGGGCGACTTTGTTGAACACTTCGTTTGAGATGCCGCCGCTGTCCCTGAGGTCCTTAAGGAAATCCATCAGGCAAGTCAAGTCTGACATGTCAGGTGAGGCGATATCTGTGCCGAACATTAGCCTGTCCTGGAATTCGTTAAGGAATCTTATGGCGTATTCCCTGTCTCTGGACAGTGCGTTGAAGCCGCTTCCTGCGGACAGGTCGCCGTAGAGGTTGGGATATTTCCTCATCAGTTGGGGAACACGGCCTTCAATGACTTTGCCTTTGGGATAGCCGTTTCTATCGATTTCGCTGGGATTTGCCCCGATTTCGGCCCAGAATGTCTGTGAATGACCGAAGAATTTCAGTTTGGGGAAGCGTTGCATGGTACGTTCCAGGCATGTCAGGCCAGCATCCTCGA
>JAFYGL010000246.1 GCA_017543165.1 Victivallales bacterium
CACAAATAGTAAATCTGTGTCAATCTGCGGATAAAAACAAAACTACAATCCTTTCAGGAAGTTCTGGAGGCGGAGCCCGTCGGGTCCAGCCAATTCGGAGGCGAAGTACTGCGCCTCCCAGCAGCAGCGTCCCGTAACGTATGGCTCGGTCAATGCCAGCTGCGCGGCAATGCGCTCCGTGGAAGCGGGATACAGGCTGTTTCGCTTGGAGAAGCCACGCCGCTCGAAAAGTTCAATATGCGCCCACAGCTGGATTGCATTGGCATCAGCAACGCTCTTCCAAGCCTGCCATATCTGCGGGATGTTCCTCACTAGGCAGCCATTGGTGCCCACTGAATCCTGGGGCATCAGTATGTCAATGCCAGTGCCCTGCAATATCGCGTTCCAGAAATCCATGAAGGCAGGATTGTCCTCTGGCTTGTGCTGGGTTGCGGGGGAGACGATTATCTTCAGGCTGCTGTCATATCCCTTGACGATATCCGCAAAGCCATTGTACAATGTGCGCATGCGCCTTTCACGCTCGGGCAGGCGCCTGTCCTTGAAACTAGTCTCGGAGGGAAAGTACATGCCCTCTATCCTGCCAAGTTTGCGTATTTCCTCGAAGCATGCCTTGTGCTCGGCAAGTTCCTGCCTCAGCGCCTCCTGCGTCATATTGTTCTTCCACCCTGCCACGGAGCCATAGCCGCCCAGGTACACGCGCATGTTCTCGCTTTCAGCAGCCTCGAACATGCGCTCCAGCACGGAATAGCACTTTAGAAAACCATAGCGGCTGGATTTGTAGTAGCATTCCTTCAGTTCCCGCCAAAGCGAGGCCTGGAAAATCACGGTGCCGATATGCATTGCCCGCAAGCGGGAAAACACCTCCTTCCATTGGCGGGACGAGGCGTTGAGCATGGGCATTCCCTTGTAGTCAGCAGGATGGGCATAAATGAAACTGGCCTCGATATGGCACTTTGGCGTGGCGTCAATCTTGCCCAAATCCTCCGCATTGGCATTGCAGAACTCCACCACGCGGCGCATTTCGGAGGCCTCGTCGAAGCCCACTGGCGGCTCAAAATACGGGATGCCGTCAATGTCGCCCACTGGGAAAATGACCGGGTCTTCCTCTGGCGGCGGATTCACCAGCCGAATGTCCTCAAGCACCACGTTTGCATTTTCGGCGCGGAACACAGTGGGCTGCCAGCAGCCAATGGCATTCTCCCACGCAAATGTGGAAGCGTATATGCGCACTTCCCTGGCATTGCGCACAAAGAATGGATACGGCAGGCCAGAATAAGGCAGGTCGCTCCAAAGAGGATATGGTTCTGGCACTTCCTTGACAAAGTCAGGTCCCATCTCGCCAGAAAGCGTCATGCGCAGCCCGCTGAACTCAATGTCGCGTATCAACTGCTCCGCATCGCCGCCCAAATACGAGCCACGCGTGGCATTGGCAATGATGTTGCGGAAGAAGATGCGGTCCAGATAGCCCTGTATTGGCTTGCCCTGGCTCGGCTCTGTCTTGCAATACTGGAAATTGAAGGTCTGGAACGAGTTTATCACCATATTCTCGAATGTGACATCGGTGATTGCAGGCCCCTTGTAGATGTCCGTCCCCCTGGGGTCGTCATAACTTATCGCCACCATCATTGATATGCCTATCATCGTGTCATAGATGACACAATTGCTGACAGTCACATTGCGGATTGCGCCGTCGCCCTCGTAGCCGATTCTAATTCCGTCCGATGTGGTGCTGATTCTGCAATCGGAGATGACGATGTTCTCGCATGCCTTGTCAAAGCCCAGTTCGTGTGTGTCGCTCTTCAGCGCGATGCCGTCATCGCCGCAAATGATGTCGCAGCCGGAGACGCGTGCGTTGGAGCAGCAGTCCAGGTCAATGCCGTCGTCGTTTGGGCCACGCACATCCGCGTCGATGCGCACGTGTGAAATGTCAATGCGGTCGCAGCCCAGCAGCCAGACATTGTAGCATGGCGGGTCGGCTATGGTAATGTCCCGCAGCACAATGTCCGTCGATTCACGGAAATGCACGAGGCCCTTTGGGCGATGCAACTGCGGCCAGTAGCGCTGCCCATACAGTGGATGCTCATAGCCGTCGTTCTTCGGCCAGAACACATCATACCCCCTGCCGTCAATGCGTCCCAAACCAGTGATTGCCACATTGTGCACGCCAATTCCGCCGACAAGATATTCCCGTGTGTTGGCGGAAGGCTCCTTGCACTTCACACCTTCCTGCGGAACAGGCCGCAGCAGGCTGTGCAGCACCGCCCCCGCCTCAAGATGCAGTTCCACATTGTCCCGCAAATTGACTTTCTTCAATCCGTATGTGCCAGCGGGTACTGTCACCCTGCCGCCGCCAGCCGCCGCACATGCGTCCACAGCCGCCTGGAACGCAGCCGCATTGTCTTTTTCAATGCTGGACACCGCCCCGTATTCTACAACATTGCAATTCATTTGTTTTCTCCTTTGGATTCAATCTTTCTACTCGTACCTGAGGCACTCGATTGGATTGAGGCGTGAAGCGCGGAACGCAGGATACAGGCCAAAGAATATGCCAACCAGTGCGCTGAATGTGAAGGATATCACAACGGAACTTTCGGTAATCAAGATGGGCCAGTGGTTTATGTTGCCGACTATGGTGGCGCCGCTTGCGCCAAGTATGACGCCTATGATGCCGCCTGCGCAGGACAGCACGATTGATTCCAGCAGGAACTGCATCAATATGTCCATCGGCTTGGCGCCAATCGCCATTCGCAGGCCGATTTCCTTGGTGCGCTCTGTTACGGAAACCAGCATGATGTTCATGATGCCGATGCCGCCCACAACCAGTGAAATAGAGGCCACCACGCCAAGAAGCACCGTCATCAGCCTGGATATGCTGGTCACGCTCTCCACCACCTCGGTCATGTCCCTGACTGTGAAGTCGTTCTCCTTCCTGCCAAGTTTGTGGCGCATGCGCAGCAACTCCGTTATCTCCTCCTTGGCGGTCGCCAGGTCATCCAGGCTGTGCAGGCTTATCAGCAACTGATTCACATTGTTGAACACGCTGTTCTGCAACACGCG
>JAFYGL010000247.1 GCA_017543165.1 Victivallales bacterium
CCTGGGCTGCAAGCCTGTCTTTGCCAATGACGGCATTATGGGCAATACAGCATGGGATTAGGGCGGTAGTGGCGACGGCGTCCCCGCCGTCGAACTGTAGTGGCGACGGCGTCCCCGCCGTTGAATAACAAACAACAATACACATGGAAAGCACCTCCTTCATTGAAAAGCTATTGGACGAGTGCGGCGGCGTAGGATACGTGATAATCGCCCTGTTCCTGCTGGCCAGCCTGCTGTTCTTCCGCAGGTTCATCTATCTGCACAGGATAAAAATCGACAGTGACGGCTTCCTGCTCGGCATCAAGAACAAACTTCATGACAGCCGCAAGACCATAGAGGCAATTGCAATCTGCGAGGATACACGCGGGCCAGTTGCCTCCGTGGTCAGGGCAATCCTGAGCAGGGACAGCAGGGACGAGGCCGCCCTTCACCGCGCGGCGGACGAGGCGGCGATTGCGGAGGTGCCACGGCTTCAGAAGGGCATGCGCATAATCTCTGGCATAAGCCAGTTGCTGCCGCTGCTGGGCTTGCTGGGCACGGTGCTGTCCCTGCGTAGTTTCTTTGGCGAGATCGCCTCCAGCAACAATGTGGTCGCCCTTGGAGTGGAGCAGGTGTCTGGTGACATACGAACCGCGTTGGTGACCACCGCCATGGGCTTGGCTGGCGGCGCAATCGTGCATTTCTACAATCTTGTCCTTCAGGAAAGCTGCACCAACATCGTGGGCGAGATGGAGAAGACCGCCGTTGAACTCATCAATTTCCTCGTGGAATCGCCTGAACTGGCGGACAGGATGAACAAGCGCGTCCTGGCGCAGGACAAGGATGAGGTGCTGAAATGACGATTTGGCAGAAAAAACTGGTGAAGTATTCCGCGCCCTCGCCGCTGGTGGGGCTTGTGGATTTGTTCTTCATCCTGCTTGCCATATTCGTGCTGCGCACCAACTTCGTCTATCTCCCTGGCATTCAAAGCGTGGAGTTGCCCTTGCTGAAGGATGCCGAGATTATTTCCGCGGAAAAGCACATAATGACGGTTTCCTTTGACAGGGGCACGAATACAAGAGGCAAGTACGTCTATACATTCAATGGCGAGACGCGCAAGAGCCTTGATGACATGGAGAGTTCGGTCAGGGAGGCACTGGCCACGCCAGGCCTTGCCGCCACTCGCAGGCATATACTCGTGCTTCTTGCCGAGAAGGGCATTCCATACGAGCAACTGGTGGAAATATATGCGTTCGCACGGCGTCTTAACGTGCAGCTTTTCCTGGCAACTGGCATTGAACGCATGGAAAACAACCTGAGAATGGCACCGCAACCCTAGAAAGAATGAAAGATGACTTCACAGCAGATTTTTCTTTGAGGGACAGGTTGCTGGACTGGGCCTGGCTGCTGTTGTTTCTTGCACTTGTCATTGTGCCTGCGACACTGATGAAAGTGCCGTCCGAGGTGCTTGCAACCCAGTCGGACAATGGCAATTCAGGCGAGCCACTGGTGTTCTTGCCTGAAAGCCAGAAACTTGGTTCTTATGCCGCATCTGCAAATGAGAGCATCTATGCCTGGATGCAGTTGAAAAACCCCTTCCTTGGTTTGCTGCCAGACTGCCAATATGGCTTCAGGCACTTTGTGGATGAAGCTAAAAAACGTGATTTCGAGTATCAGGGCGAGGCCAGCGCATTGGTGCCGCTTCAGCCAAAGGCCGCCTCTGTGCTTTCAATGGACAATTCCATATCGCCTGACAATAAAGGCGGCATTCAGCTAGCACCGTTGCTGGACATCAAGGTGACTATGCCTGCCATATCGCAACTTGCGGAAGAGGAAGGCGCATTCTGGTTTGATGAAAGAGGGCGGCTTCTGCTCAATCCGCCTGAAATCAACTTGGTGGATGCAAGACGTGCCATTGCGGCAGGCCCTAGGGATATGCGAATCAGAAACACGGCTTTGCAGATTATGAAGTTGCCAGGCGTGCCTGCGCGCATCGTTGTCAGGCGGAGTAGCGGCAACAGTGAATTGGACATGCAGGCCGCATCCGCATTGCGGAGGCGCCTGGCGCTGGGCGGCGTGCAAATACCAGCAGAAGGCCTCCGCTTGGAGGTGCTGTGGAAACTGTAGCATGGGTTGCCTTGGCGGGGAACAGCCCAGTGGCGTTGCATGGGTTCACGTGGGCGCCGAGGCGGCTCCCACTCAGGTTGCCATAGCGGGAACAGCAGCGGGGCGGGATTACGCTTGCGTGGGCGCCCACCAAAATTAGAACTATGATTTGTGTATTGAAATTTTCAGATGCGTTTGAGGCCTACGTCCTGTTGATAGTAGGTGTCCTGGTGGCGCTGTATTGCCTGGAGTTATGGTGGGCAAAGGCGCACGCCTGGCATATCCGCAGGCTGACGGTGCATAAATGTGCTTCATGCGGGCTGGTGTTTGCCGTAGGGCGCTTTGCACTGCATTCCACGGTGAAATGCCCTCGTTGCAATCACAAGCAGAATGGGCTCAAGGGGGAAGGCTGACTATGCGCATCATTGGAGGATTGGCAGGCGGCATACGTCTCAATGCGCCAGAAGGCCGTGCGGTGCGCCCTACGGAAGACCGCGTGAAGGAGAGCATGTTCGGCACACTTGGCGACCTGCGTGGCAAGGTTGTGCTTGATTTGTTTTCAGGCACGGGGGCGCTTGGGCTTGAGGCATTAAGCAGGGGCGCTGCGTCGGTGTATTTCTTTGAGAAGGAGAAAATGCACGTTGACTACATAAAGGCCAATCTTGCGGCCGTGCGGAAGTCAATTGGTCCAGAGGCAGGCAGTACTCGCATAATCTGCGCCGATGCAAAGAAGGCGCCAGAAATGCTGGCGGGCGTGAAACCTGACATAATCTTGGCGGACCCGCCATACGCCGCAGGCGTGGAGGAATATGGCGCCGCTGGTTTGATTCTTGATGAAAAACTGGCCGCCTGGGCGGGGCAGGGCTGCCTGCTTGTGCTGGAGCACGCGGAAAACAACATGCTGCCCTGGGATGAGCAGAGGCACTGGAGGCTGCTGAAGACCAGGGTTTACGGAATACGAGCAGTATCTTTTGCTATCGGAGGTGAAGACAATGATTAAAGCCGAGGCTTTGACCAAAGTATTCGGGGGGCACAGCGCGGTGGACAATGTGTCCTTCCAAGTCAAGACAGGCGAGGTCCTGGGGTTTCTTGGACCAAACGGCGCTGGCAAATCCACGACAATGCGCATGCTGACGGGATACCTGCCGCCTACGTCGGGTACGGTTGTCATAGATGGTTTCAACATGGAGGAGAATCCCATTCAGGCCAGGGCCTCCATTGGTTACCTGCCAGAGAATGCGCCTCTCTATACGGACATGAGCGTGTATTCGTTTTTGGACTTCACTGCGGGAATACGCGGTCTGCGTGGCGAGGAGAAGCGCAAGGCACTGGACAATGCAATAGAGATTTGCCAGCTGGGCAAGGTGGTGAACCAGACCATTGACACACTTTCAAAGGGATACAGGCACCGCACATGCTTTGCGCAGGCGATTCTCTGCGACCCGAAGGTGCTGGTGCTGGATGAGCCGACGGACGGGCTGGACCCAAACCAGAAGCACCAGATGCGCCAGCTTATCGCCGAAATGGGCAAGAACAAGGCAATCATTGTTTCCACGCATATATTGGAGGAGGTTGAGGCGATTTGCACAAGGGTGGCAATCATAGACAAGGGGCACATCGTCTTCAATGGAACGCCAGAGCAGCTTCGCGCCAAGGCGCCAGAGGCGGGAGCCGTGGTTGTGAAATGCAATCTTGCCTTGGAGCAGTTGAACCAGGCGTGTTCAGGCGGCAATGGCCTTGGCCAGGTCAAGCAGTTGTGCGAGGGCACATTCATGTTCATGCCCGCCAAGGAAGGCGCGACCGAGGGACTTCTGCCGAATGTAAGGCAGCTCTTCAGTTCCAAGGGCTGGGACTTCTCCGAGATATATGTGGAAAAAGGCCGTCTGGACGAGGTGTTCCGCATCATAACCACCAATGAAACTGCGGAGGGCATAATATGAGAAATACCTGGTTTATAGCAAAGCGCGAATTGCTTGGATATTTCAATTCGCCCGTGGCGTATGTATTCACAGTGATATTCCTGCTGCTGATAGGCTTCTTCACATTCATGATGGGCGGCTTCTTCCGTACGGACGAGGCCTCTCTCGCGGCGTTCTTCTTATGGCATCCCTGGTTGTACATGTTCCTGGTGCCTGCTGTGGGAATGAGGCTATGGGCCGAGGAGCGCAGGCTGGGCACTCTGGAATTGCTCTTCACAATGCCAGTGACTGTGACGCAGGCGGTCCTGGGCAAATTCCTGGCAGGATGCATATTCCTGGCATTTGCGCTGGCGTTGACCTTGCCGATGCCAATCACAGTCGCATGGCTGGGCGAGCCTGACATAGGGCCGATTTTCACTGGATACATAGGCAGCCTGCTCATAGCCTGCACATATCTGGCGGTGACTGGAATGACCTCGGCTTTCACACGAAACCAGGTCATAAGTTTCATTACATCGCTGGTAATCTGCCTGCTGCTGGTGCTGGCTGGCTTCCCGCCTGTGACAAACCTGCTCCTCAAGTGGGGCGCATCAGCCTCCATGGTGGATTTGGCCGCGTACATGAGCATCATCTTCCATTTTGACAGCCTGCAACGCGGCGTCCTGGACTTCAGGGACATCCTCTATTTCGCCTCGATTGCCACATTCTGCCTGTTTACCACTGGCGTCGCATTGAAGAACAGGAGGTGATAAAATGAAAAGCAATAAAAAAACATTGAAAATCGCACTGTCTTCTTCAATCGCCGTTATAATCGTGGCATTGATTTTGTTCCAGATTTGCCTCATTTTCAGAAGGACGAACCTGAGGCTGGATTTCACGGAGGACAAACTATACACATTGTCCGCCGCCACGCGCAATGCATTGTCGTCGCTGGACAAGAATGTGACGATTCGCTTCTACTATTCCAAGGACCTGGCACAGATGCCTGTGGCATTGAAAAACTATGCCAAGCGGGTGGACGATATGCTGCGGGAGTACGAGATTCACGCAGGCAAGCGCATAAAGGTGGAAAGGCTCAATCCCAAGCCTGATTCAGATGCGGAGGATTCCGCAACGCTGGACGGCATAGCGGGGCAGGGCATGGATGCCTTGGGACTGGACAGGAACATATACATGGGCGTGTCGGTTCGTTGCGGCTCCCAGCTGGAGGCGATTCCATTCCTAAGCCCCAGCAGGGAGGATTTGCTGGAATATGATTTGACGCGGGCGATAATCTCCGTTGTGAATCCTGTAAAGCGCAAGGTTGGCATAATGAGCAGCATGAAGATGATGGGCGGCATAGAGAATCCCCAGATGATGCTCCAGGGGCAGGGCGGCGTGGCGCCTGCCTGGTTCATTGTCAGCGAATTGAAGAAGCGCTATGCCGTGTCCGAAGTTGACATGTCCGTTGACAAGATACCAGATGACATTGACATTCTCATTGTCATACATCCCAGCAATGCCAGTGACAAATTGCAGTTTGCGCTGGACCAGTTTGTGCTGCGCGGCGGCAGGCTTCTGGCCTTCCTGGACCCGATTTGCCTGACTGATTTGCAGATGAGGCAGCAGAGGCAGCAGTTGCAGTATCAGGCGCCAGATTCCAAGTCGTCCCTGCCCGTGTTGCTCAAGGCATGGGGGCTTGAATTCAACGAGAGCCAGGTGGTCATAGACCGCAAATGCGCCACCGCCATCAGGCACAATGCAAGTGGCGGCGCGGAAAGCATGCCCAACATCTTGACTCTCTCCGAAGAGAACATCGCCACCAAGGAACCAGCCACCGCCCAGGTTTCCAATATGGTGCTGCTGGATGCAGGCGCATTCTCTGGCACAGTTGCCGAAGGGCTTGAGAAGACAGTGCTGCTCCAGAGCAGCAATGACGCCGCAATGCTGGACAATTATGCAACACAGCAGAATGGTGAGGATATGCTAAGGGCCTTCACTCCCAGCGGCAGCAAGTACGAACTGATGCTGCGCCTTACTGGCAAGTTCAAGACGGCGTTCCCAAATGGCGAACCTGACCGCAAGGAAGGGGAGGCCGATACAGCCCTCAAGGATGCAAAGCAGCCTGGCGCAGTCATGCTTGTCGGCGATGCGGACATGCTGTATGACGCATTCTGCGTGTCCCGCACAAACTTCTTCGGCCAGACTTTGTACAGCCCAATCAATGACAATTGCAGCATTGTGCAGAACCTGCTTGAGGCATTGTCTGGCGATGTGGCATTGTTCGACATACGCTCCAGAGGCGTCAGGCAGCGCCCCTTCAAGAAGGTGCATGATTTGGAATTGCAGGCCTCGGAGAGATTCAAGGACGAGATACGCCGCTTCGAGGAGGAAGTCCAAAATGTGCAGAGGCAGTTGTTTGACATGCAGAGGACACGCAAGAACGGGGACAAGGAACTGCTCAGCAAGGAACAGCAGCAGGCAATCCTCACCATCAAGCGCAAGGAGGCGGAGGCGCGCAAGAACCTGAAGAAGGTGCGTAGAGACATGAGGCATGACGTGGAATCCCTGGAGAATCGCCTCATGGTGCTGAACATTGGCCTGATGCCGCTGCTGGTGATTGTTTTCGGCGTGGTGTTTGCGTTCATCAGGCGCCGTGCATGAAGGAGGATTGATAATGAAGACTAAGCATATTGTCATTCTTTTGGTAGTTCTGGTAGTACTGGGCCTTTTGACCTGGTGCACACGCAGCCGCGAGGATGCGGGCTGGCGCGAGGAGGATGTGGTGCAGACCATATTGCCTGCAGACTTTGACGCGGAGGCGGTCAAGGCAATTGCCGTTGTTAAAAATGGCCAGAAACTTAACTTCAGGCGTACGGACCAGGGCTGGGTGCTGGCAGAGCGCGGCGATTATCCAGTGGATGTGTCCCAGTTGGGCAAGATTGTGCTGGATTTGCTCAATACCAAAATTGCGCAGCGCTTCCATGCGGAGGCGGATGATTTGAAGGCAATGGAACTTGAGGCAGATGCAGTCGAGCTGGAATTGTTTGATTCCGCAGGCAAGGCACTTGCAAAACTGCGCTTTGGAAAACGCGTGGAGAAGGAGGCGGACCAGGTCTCCATGGCGGCGCTTTATGGGCAGGCCTCTGGCACGCCATTGGGAAGATATGTGCAGTTGCAGGACGGAAATGCCGCCCTGGTGGCAAATACATTCTCCATTCTGGACAACACTCCTGGACAATGGCTTGACCAGGAATTCCTTAACATTGACAAGTTGAAATCGGTTTCCCTGTCCGAGAAGGGCAAGCAACTGTGGAAAGTGGAGCGCAAGGACGAGAAGGAGCCGTTGGCTATTGTGGGCGACGTCCCCAAGGGATACCAGCCTGACACAAATGTAATTGCCGCCATTGACCGCGCGTTCAGCTGGCTGCCCTTCAAGGACGTTGCTCTTGCCTCGCAGCAATTTGCCGCCAGCAGAACATTGAACATCACGGACATCAGCGGCGCCACGTATGTGATTGAAATTGGCGAAAAGTTGCCAGAAGGCAGATACATGCGCGTAAAGGCAAGTTATTCTGGCGAGGACAAGGCCAAGGCAGAGAAACTGGACAAACTGAAAGTGCTTCTGGAGAAGTATGACTATCTCGTCGTGCCAAATACATTCGATGCCGTTGATAAGACACTGGTGCAGCTTTGCAAGGTCGCTGAAAAGCAGGAAGAAAAGAAGGACGCGGCAAAATGAACTTGCAGGAAGCGGTTCACAACTTTCTGCAAAAATATGCTTTGTGCGGGCATGAGGTGCTGTGCGGCTTCAGCGGCGGGGCGGACAGCACATCCCTTTTGCTGGCATTGTCCAGGGAGCAACTGGGCAGCCTGACTGCAGTGCATTTCCACCACGGCATACGCGGTGCCGAGGCTGACGCCGATGCTGAATGGTGCCGCGTATTTTGCGAAAAGCGGGGAATACGCCTTGAGTTGATTTACCTCAATGTGCCAGAGAACATGCTGCCTGGCGAGGCAACCGAGGAGGCCGCCCGCCGCCTGCGACTGGAGAACTGGGAGCGTCTTTCCAATGGCATGCGCCCCGTGTTCCTTGCCCACCATGCCGATGATGCCATGGAGGAGTTGTTCCTGCGCCTGGCGCGTGGTTCCAATGCCAGCGCCCTGGTGCCGATGAAGCCATATCGCCGCCTGCGTGGAATCTCACTGTGCAGGCCTCTGCTTGGATTGCGGCGCCGTGAAATCGAGGCGTTTTTGCTGGAAAATGGGATTACCGATTGGCGCATTGACAGCACAAACAGCGACAGCCACTATCGGCGCAATGCGGTGCGCAATGAATTGCTGCCACTTTTCCGCAGGATATTCGGCAATGACGCAGGTCTGCTGCGCTCCATGGAGAACCTGTCCTGCGATGCGGATTGCATCGAGGAATGTGCCGCGCATCTGGAATTGAATGAAATAGGCAAATGGCAGGCATTGCACCAGGCTGTGCTGTTCAGGGCGGTGCGCAATCTGCTGGAACGCAACTTCAATGAAGTGCCGCCTTTGACGTATAGTTTCATGGAAAGGCTGCAAACTGAACTGGCAAAATTCAATGGAAAGCCTGTTTCCCTGCCTTTGAATGAGAATGTGTTTTTCCGCCTGGAGAGAGGCGGGCTCCGCATTGTGAAAGATGCCCCTGAATGGAATGCGCAGCACTGGAACTGGCGCAGGAACAGGGACTTTTACCTTCCTGGATGGCATTTCTCCGTAGTTGAAGGGCCAGGAGAAGGCACGGAGGCATTTGACGAGGCGCTGCTGCCCGAGGAACTTGTCATAAGGAAACGCATTGTCGGCGACAGAATGGAGCCATTCGGTTCAAAGGGCAAGACCAAGAAGTTGCAGGATATTTTCACCGAGGCCAAAATCCCCCAGGAACAAAGAAACTCATGGCCAGTGGTGCTGGCGGATGAAGTGATTATCTGGCTGCCCAAGTTGCGCCGCGCCCAATTCGCCCCCATCGGGAACAGCACCAAAAACATATATATCAACGCAGAGGCGCAGAGATTTTAACGCAGAGGCGCTCCTTTTAACGCAGAGGCGCAGAGGCGCAAAGACGCAGAGATTTTAACGCAGAGGCGCAGAGGCGCAAAGATGCAGAGATTTTAACGCAGAGGCGCAGAGATTTTTAACCGTATGCTTTGTTCCCCATGAGGGTAGGCAATGGGCAGTTCGGCCCCGCTGGGGCCGGTGTCTCTAGTATGGCTTGCATCCCCAGGCGGCGCTTCGCTCCGCCTGGGGTTATTCATATTGGGCCGCTCTGCGGCCCTTGGCTCTGTGAAGGCATGGTTCCTGAGGACAACCACGCTTTGCCGTGGAGAGGGTCCCAGCGGGGCCCAATTTGAATAACCCCAGGCGGAGCGAAGCGACGCCTGGGGTAAGTGCACAGCTAGAATCCACGGCCCCAGCGGGGCCGAACTGCCCATTGCCTACCCTCTTGGGGAACAGAGCGTAATCGTAACAGTCACTTCAAATTGCGTTCCCAATGGTTCAATGCGGCAATTGATGAAAAACCCAGGACATACGCGATTTCCTTCTTGGGCATAACACCTTTTTCACATAAATAATAGTAGCGTTCCAGCCGTTTCCTTTGAATATAATCGCGGAAGGATTCATTTGCATATTGCCGAAAAAGGCGCTGGAAATGGCTCGGGCTGTAATTGGCAAGCGCAGCCGCAGATTTTAACGAGCACTTCAAGACAGGCATGACATCTATGTATATCATGACTTTCCTTATGGCCTCATCCTGATTCGTGTATTTTTCCGAATAGGGAACGGGAATCTGGCCGCGCCTGAAAAAATTGCCGAGCAGCGCAGAGATAATCTCCCGCAATTCCTTGCGGGCCGCCTCCATGCTGCCTGCCTGGCGCAAGTCATCTGCCATGCTTTCCAGAACCCTGCTGAAGGCGCCGATGTCCAATGTCAGGAACGCATCGATTCGATTGTGCCTCCAAAGCAGAATCCTCAATTGCCCATTGACCAGCATGCACCACCAAAACACTGCCTTGTCGTCAGGCAGGTGCCCATGGGTATGGGACACACCAGATTCCAAAAGAAGCATCTCCCCTCGTTTCACCTGGACAATTTTCCCTGCTACCTGAAGCAGGCAACGGCCCTTGACCACAACCAGAATCTCGCGGTAAACATGCGAGTGCTCATGTGTGTTGAGCCATTGCAGCACAGAGGAGGAAAGCCTTCTGCCCGTGACTGGAGCGCACTCCGCCTCCAACAGCAGCTTCCATGACGCAGGTAATTTGGGAATGTCATTTTCCATTTTAGTTAAAGTGTATTTTATCAATAGAATAATGTTTTTAATCAACTAATTGCCGCATAACATACCTTGCCTTGAAAATATAGCAAATTAAATTAACGCCCAAAAAACAAAGGCAGATGAAGAGCAATCGGGGATGCTGCAAGTCCCCAGATGACGCGGACATAATTTAAAAAAGGAAGAAAGGAAAATGTCAAGACTTGCAATCAAGGGTGGGACGCCCCTGTTCGGTCCCGAGGAATATCCTGTACAGGCATGGCCGCCTGTCAGTGAAAAAACCGCCGACCACATACGCGAGGTCTATCTCAGCCGTCAATGGAGCTTCAACAGCAAAAGCGAGCAGGAATTCGAGCAGGCGTTCGCCGCTTTCCACGATGCCGAATACGGAATTCTGATGAGCAATGGAACCGTTACGCTGGAATGTGCGCTGCTGGCGCTTGGCGTGGGGCCAGGCGATGAGGTGATTGTGCCTGACTTGACCTGGATCGCAACCGCGATGAGCGTACGCTACGTCGGCGCCGTCTGCGTTTTCGCCGATATTGATAAAGATACCTGCTGCTTTTCTCCAGAGGCATTCGAGAAGGCAATCACCCCCAGGACAAAGGCCGTTATTCCTGTGCATATCTACAGCAGCATGGCCGACTTGGAGGCAATCAATGCAATCGCGCAAAAACATGGAATAGCCGTCATTGAGGACTGCGCCCACATGCATGGCGGCAAATGGAATGGACGCGGCTGCGGTTCCTGGGGGGCGGTCGGCAGCTTCAGTTTCCAGCAAAGCAAGGCAATGTCCGCAGGCGAGGCAGGAATATGCCTGACCAACGACTCGAAACTGGCGGAGCGCCTCTATCGAGCCAAGCACATCGGATATTCACGCTATGACAAGCAGGGGCAGGCTGGAACCCCGCCGCCTGACGACCTGCCATGCCACAATTACCGTGGGCTGGCAATCCAGGCCAGGATTCTCCAAGACCAGCTGGAGGACTTCGCTGAACTGAATCGTCGACACAACGAATGCCATGATATCCTGAAGAAGGAAATTGCCTCCATTCCAGGCGTGAGGCTACAGGAGAAAGGCCGTCTGGCAACTCGCCAGGGATATTATGCCCAGGGAATCATCTGTGACGGGGACGGTTTTGAGAAAATCAGCAGCGAAGTTATCCGTGCCGCCCTTGCTGCGGAGGGCGTGAAGGTCATCAACACCACATACGGACCTGTGCGAAAGCATCTTCTCTTCAATATGAGACCTGAACATTACAGGCTGGCGGCGGAAGGCTATCCGAATTCCGATGCCGTGGTCCCGCATACGCTGGTGGCCATGCATTACGGCATGTATTATCCTGAAAATGCAGTGCGGCTTGCCGCCGCTTTGAGAAAAATTGCAGAAAACAAGTCAGAACTTCTTTGAAGAGCAAAAGAAAATGAAGGCAGGTTTTGGAAAGATAGACATAACGCCACGGGTAGGAGTCGAATTATATGGATTCGGTCCTTTCCTCAACAGGAAATCCGTGGGAGTGAGAGACATTCTTGAGGCGAGGACTGCCGCATTTGAATGCGGTGGGCACGTTGCAGTCATAGTTTCGCTGGACCTCTGCGCGATACATGTTCCAGGGCTGATTGCCAAGATCCGCAGCCTGATACGCGAGAGGCATCCTGAACTGAATGACTGCGATATCATGATAAACACCAGCCATACTCATTCAAGTCCAGCTGTGGTTTCCCGCAATACGGGCTGGGGCGTGGCCGACCCGCCATGGCTGGCAATTCTGCCAGGACGAATCGCCGCCTCCGCAGAGCAGGCACTGGCGAACATGGAGTCTGTCAAAGTATCCCAGGCCATGGTTCCATGCCGACATATTGGCCTGAACCGCGTCTATGACCGTGACGCGCCTCCCCTGGCAGATGTGCTTAAGGAAGACTGGGAACCCGACAAGCCCGAACTGACTGACACGGAATGCAGGGTAATCCGATTTGATTCCCTTGATGATGGACGCCTGCTTGGATTCATGGCCAATTTCGGATGCCATCCAGTGGTCTGTTCCGCCTCCAATCATTATATCCACGGTGACTGGCCAGGAATAGCCATGCACAATCTTATGCGTGAATATCCTGGCTCTGTCGGAATGTTTCTTCAGGGAGCGGAGGGGGACGTCAATTCAGGCTGCGTCCATAAAGGCGAACAGGAATCCCTGCTGGCCCTGGATGTTTTTGCGGCGCGTTTTGCAAATGCTGTCCGCAAAGGTCTCCAGCAGGCACAGGAAATCGATATACCCTTCATCAAGACGATTTCCAAGGTCTTTCCATTCAAGGGGAAGCAGGTTTTCACAACTGAAAAGCTGGATGAAATCCAAAAGGAACAGGAGAACATCCTGCTTGCGGACGATGCAGATGACAGCCGTGGCAATTGCCGCATGGCGGCAGTCTATCTGGCTGGAATCGAACAGATAAGGGAACTGCTCAAGCGCGGCAAGACAAATCTGGAGGAAGAACTCCAAATCATCCGCATGGGGGAACTGCAGTTCATGGGTGCCCCGTTTGAAGTCATGCAGGCGATAAAGAACGACATAGTTGCCGCCTCGCGGGTCAAATGCCCGATGCTCATGAGCCTTACCAACGGTTCCAGGGGCTATGCGCCAGACAACACATCCCTGCGCGGGCTTGATCGAATCTCCGACAATGGACGGGAAGGCAATTATGAATCCATAATGGTTCCGCTTATAGGAGGGCAGCTGCCATTCGCAGATATTCACAATGAACTGGTTCGGTACATGGGCGAACTGGAGCAGGAACTGGACAAGAATTCGTGACAATACCAGAGGAAATGCCATGGTCAATGTAACAATTTGGAATGAATACCGCCAGGAAAAGAAATCAAGTACGATACATGAGGTTTATCCTAATGGCATCCATGCGGCGCTGGCGCAGGGCCTTGCCTCGGACGACCTTGAAATACGTACCTCTGTCCTTGATGATCCAGGGCAAGGATTGACCGATGACATTCTTGATTCCACGGATGTGCTGCTCTGGTGGGCGCATGTAGCGCATAACGAGGTTTCTGACGAAAACGTGCGCCGAATCATGGCACGAATTCATTCTGGCATGGGATTGATTGTGCTTCATTCAGGGCATTATTCCAAACTCTTCCAGGCTGTCTGCGGCACCAGTTGTTCCCTCAAATGGCGGGAATCAGGGGAAAAGGAACGTGTCTGGTGCATTGCGCCCGAGCATCCCATCGCCCGCAATGTGCCTGAGACATTCTGCATTCCGCATACTGAAATGTATGGAGAGCGCTTTGACATTCCCGACGATGCGCGCCCCATCTTCATGTCCTGGTACGAAGGAGGCGAAGTGTTCCGTAGCGGCATAACGCTTCGACGTGGGTATGGGAGGATATTCTATTTTTCACCTGGACATGAGAGTTTCCCAATCTACCGTCAGCAGGAGGTTCTGCAGGTGATTGGCAATGCGATTCGCTGGGCGGCCCCCGATTGCAGAAGAAATGTCAGTGCGCCGCCTGTGCCAAACTTGGAACCCATCCGAAATGCCTCCACTACAGACCGTGCCTGAAATTAAATCATAATAATTGAGAGGCAATTTCAAAACTATCATCAAAATGCGCTTCAATATGTTTGCATTGGCTTTGAAAACGTATTTCGCTGTATGTTCATACAGCTCAATCCGTTTTCTTCGCCACTGCAAAACATCTCATTGCACATTTTGCGCTAGTTTTGAAATTACCTCTTGAATCAAACAGCAAAAAGGAGCAGAACATGAATCCATCGCCTTCTTCCTTGTCCTACTCGCCACGACACAATGAGCTTCATTTTACACTTGTGGAATTGCTTGTTGTCATCGCAATCATCGCCATCCTGGCGTCCATGCTGCTTCCCGCCTTGAGCAAGGCGCGGGAAAAGGCAAGGGCGGCCAGCTGCATTTCCAACATGAAACAAAATCTGCTTGCATGGCATGTCTATGCCGATGACAATGACGGTCATTGCCTGCCCGGCAAAACCAAGCTGGGCACCATGACCTACAATTGGGCCGATTTGATCTTCTTGAAAGAGGCCTTTGGAAAACAGGACATAAAAGTCGTGAACGACGTCTCCAAGATTCCCACTTTCTGCTGTCCAGCCGCCACCGAGCCGAAAATCGTCTACAACCAACTCAAGCTGGAAGGCGACTACATGTATCGGGCCTGGTTCAGTGGGGATGCGGTTCCTTATGCCAGCAATATCACCCAAATGCAGAAACTCACCCAGGCAGGCAGCAATGCCTCATGCACACTGGTCTGGATTGACAGCTGGCGCAGCACAGGCGGCATTACCAACTATTTCTTCCAGGGCGCAAAGCGCTCCGATTCAAAAACTGACCTTCAGGTCAACATAGGTCCATTCAACGCCCATCCTGGCGGCGCCACGCAGGGCTTTGTCGATGGCCATGCCGCGATACAGAATTTTGTCTGGGTATCAGCCAAAGGTGCGCCAAGCTGGGGATACAAATGGGTTCATGTCTGGGATGAGGCCATTGCAGGCGGCGTCGAGGCGGATGCCCGCTGGAATTAATCAGGCAGAATTTAGTTTTGGCCGCAAAATCTAATTTCTGGGCTCTGTCTGGCTCCAGCCTCTTTAGAATAAGGAAAAACAAGATGTTAAGAAAAATTACATTGTCTTTTGCATGGGTGGTTTGCTTTTCCATTTTTGCTCTGGAAATCACCGCCGACTACACTGTTGTCACAGGAGATTCCCCTAGTCCTACCGAAGTCAAGGGGGGCGAGTTGCTGATTCGCTATCTTGATGAAATCCTTGGCAAGGCACCAGCCTCCATTCCTGAAAAGAGTTTCAGCGGCAAGGGCAAGGCCATCTATCTAGGCAATACCGCATACGCCAGAAGCCATGGCATTGATGTCAAAAGTCTAGGTGCGGAGGAATGGCTGCTCAAGGCAATGCCTGACGGCAACCTCATCATCACTGGCGGACTGAAACGTGGTACTCTCTACGGAGTCTATGAATTTCTGGAAATGGCAGGTTGCCGCTATTTCTCGGTCGGTGAAAAACATGTGCCGAGGCTTGAATCCATCCGCATTTCTGATTCACTTGTCCATCAGGGAAAACCCGTCATGGAATCCCGTTATACTTTCCTTGGATTCACAGGCATGGTCCCACGCGAACTTTTTTCATGGAACAAGCAGAACCGCGATGCGGCGCCTGACAATGCAAACGCCGAATTTTTCAATGTCAGGCAATGGGGGCATTGCAACACTTTCTACCTTCTAGGCAAAGGAATGCCAGAAGAATGTTTCTCATTGGACAAAAGAGGCAAACGCCAGGTCTCCACAACAGGCAATGGTCCTGGGCAATTCTGCTTCACCAATCCCCTCACACGCAAATTGCTGAAGGAAAGGCTTGGCAAAATGATTGCCGATGACAAGAAGCAAGCCGAACTTGGTGGATATGGCCCCCGCGAAATGTGGGTAATCGCCCAGAATGACACGGAAGATCGCTGCTTCTGCCAGGATTGCCTGGCATTGGAGAAAAAATACGGGGCATATAGCGGGGTGCTGCTGGATTTCATCAATGACCTTGCCAACGCCTTTCCTGAAACCAATTTTCAGACCAACGCCTATCAATGGGGAGAAAAGCCCCCGACTGGTGGCATACGCGCCGCAAAAAACGTATATGTTCAAATCGCCTACCTGGGATATGAGTGGTCAGGAAGCAATGACACCATGAAACCGCTGACGCATCCAGTCAACCATGAAAAATTGGAGGCGATACACAACTGGATGAATTATATGGACAACTGTTCCGTCTGGGATTATCTGGTAGTCGGGAAGATAGGTTCGCCAATGCCCTATACCTCCATTCCCGCCATGATTGAAAATTTTAAAGTGTATGGGCAGTGCGGCGTCAAGAATTATTTCAGCGAGCTGGAAATCGGCGGTCCGCGAGGCGGCCTCTCCACCATGAGCTTCCATGACTTGACCTTGTATCTCAATATGAAACTGATGGAGAACCCACTCCGCAATACGGAGACACTGGTTGCAGACTACTTCGAAAAATACTACGGCGCAGCCGCCAGGCCCATGCGTGAATTGTTCAATCTGCTGGTCATTCGTCAAACAGAGGCAGGACAATCTCTCGGCAAATTCTCGCCAAGGCAGTGGAAACATGCGGATGACGATTTCCTGAATGCGGCGGACAAGCTGCTGGACCAGGCCGAATCGGCTGTGGCTAATGACGCGCAGCGCCTGCGCCGTGTAGGTTTTGAACGGCTTCCTGTTGACAATATGCGCCTCATTAAAACTCCACGTACTGCCAAGGCATCTGAAATACAACCGCTCATTGAACGTCTGAAGAAAAACTACCAGGTGGCCGTGAAGCGCTTCATTGCACCTGCTGACCAAAAAAAGTGGCTGGACATAATATTCAGAAAACTGGACATACGCCTAAATCCTCTTCCATTGCCGAATGAATTGCCCGCCGACAGGACGGAACAGCGCACTGTAAGCCTGGGCGGCTTCAGTGGAATGGAAATTGCCGACACCGATGCCTTCGAGGGAAAGGCCGTGCATTCCACCAGGATTACCGAGGAAAGTCATAGGAAGCATCTGCCCCAGCTGGGAATTTATGCCATTGGAGAGCGTGTGGATGTGCTGAAACGTGTCATACAGCTGAAGGAGATTCCCGCAGATGGGAAATATCACCTTTATTACCTGGGAACAATCAGGCCATTGCGCTATCTTCAGCTGGAAGGCTGGGCGCATTATTCATGGCATCTGCGTTTTCCGCTGGAAATGCCCGAGGCGCAAAGCGAATATGAGGTTTATGCCTCGCTCAAATTGACAGGTCCTGCGTATGTTCCTGGCTCCAAGGAGCCCAGTGATTTTAGAATCGACCGTGTTTTCTTTGTACGCCAGGGAAACCCGCTTCCTGAAGGCTTTGAGCCAGAGAAATGCATTGTCCGCATGCCCTCCTCGACACCAGGCTTCCATGGAGAGAAAATCAATGCACCGGATGCGACAGGCAAGATTGCCATGCGCTACGTCGGGAAGCCTGAAAGGCATGAGAAACCGCTTTCCCTCGGTATTTTCGATATGGAAAGGAAGCGTGATTGTGTGAAATTCACATTAAAGCCTGATATGGTTCCGCAGGATGAAAAATTTCATCTATACAAAATCGGGACTTTGAAGAAAGGTCATTCAGGCAAGCTGGCGGGCTGGGTCCATGAGAGTTGGAATCTACAATTTCCAGCAGGAAAACTGGACAGGGAAAAGGACTATGAGGTCCATGTGTCATTGAAACTGACAGGTCCTGGGTATGTAAAGGGTTCCCAATCTCCGTCAGCAGTGTCATGCGACAAAGTCATCTTCGTGGAGAAATAAGAGGGAGAAAAATGCAAAAGGAAATCTTTGCCGTATATTTTCCAAGCTGGCATCCTGATGCACATTACGAGAAATGGTATGGAAAAGGCTTCAGCGAATGGGAACTTGTCAAGACAACAAGGCCTCTTTTCGAGGGGCACCTCCAGCCTCGCATTCCTGAATGGGGATGGTTCGATGAATCCAATCCCCAATTTATGGCAAGGCAAATTGACTATGCCGCCGACCATGGCCTTACTGGATTCATGTTCGATTGGTATTGGTATGAGGGCGAGCAGTTTCTGGAACGCCCGCTGGACAATGCGTTCCTTAACGCACCGAACCGCAAGCGTCTGAAATTCTTCCTGATGTGGGCAAACCACGATTGGAGCGTGTGGCCCGCGTTGATGGAGGAGGCCGTCGGGATGGAGGGCAACGAAAACCAGTCGAAAAAACAGCTGCTGGCTATCCACCACTCGGAAGAGGACCTGCGCAATGTGATGGATTTCTGCTGCGAAAAATATTTCCGCTGCGAGAATTACTGGAAAATCGGCGGCAAACCTGTCTATTCGTTCTATAACTGCAACAAGCTTTTCGAATGCATTCCGCCAGCGGATGTACTGCGCATCATCAATGAGACCGCTCGGAAACACAGCTTCCCTGGCATCTATATGCTGATGAACATCGGCTGCTGCAATGACAATGAATATTTCTGCGGGTGGGGACGCATTCCCAAAATGCGCGACGCAGGCTTCGATGCGGTCTTTGCGTACAATAGCGGATTGCGCAGGGATTACCTGAATTTCGTCGAGAAAAACAGACCTTGCTACGATTACAGTTTCAGCGCAGGCAATCAGGAATACTGCTGGGAGCGCATTGCTGAACAGGGCTTGCCTTTTATACCTAGCATTACACTTGGAAATGACGTCTCGCCTCGATGGAACCGCAAGGTCACTTATCCATGGGACTATGAAAAATTGTCATATTATCCCATAACGGTAAATGTCACCTCAGAAAAATTCGGCGCTCTGCTGCGGAAGGCACTGGAGATGGACAGCCAGGCTGTCATCATCAACGCATGGAACGAATGGAGCGAGGGAATGGCGCTGCTTCCTGACAATTGTTACAAGGACCAGTATATCAGAACAATCGCGGAAATTGTTTTGTCCTAGCAATATCCTCATGGGGGCCGCTTTCAGAAAACTCTTGGCTCCTTCTAGACAACACTTTGCCAGGATAGAGCCAAACTCTTAAAAAACTCTGCGACTTAGCGTTGTTATTTTTTGAAGTTGGCGAAGAATTTTGCCAGCATTGATGTGGAGAGGTTGTCCAGTTGTGCGGTGAGTTGCGCCTGGTTTTCCTCTGTCAATGCGGCGTGGAGTTTTCCTATGGCCTCCAGGAATGGCAGGGACTTTACGCTGGATAGATTGGCGAGTGTCTTGTCCCAGTCGCCAGCGGCAAATGGGATTGCCTCTATGCCTGCATTTGTCTTTTCCCAAAGTCGGTAGGTACTTTCGGGAACACACAGCAGCAAGGCGGTCTCGGCTATGCTTAATCCCAGGGTTCGCCGCTTGCGATTGAGGGTGCTTCCTGCCACCTGTTGTTTTTTGACTACTGTATTCATATACAAAAAAGGTGTTTTCGACGCTATTCCCACTCTGCTAAGAATGAAAATTAAGGCCATTATAGACCCCTAACAAATTGTGTTCAGAGGTATGCTATCGAAAACACCGCTGATTAAAGTACGCCGTTATCTTATATTGTCAAATAGTTGGCTGCAATTTTTTGATCTAAAAACACGAATTAGTGTCAATGTGCCGCATCCACGATTGCCTTAAAGAAAGCAAGTGCCTGCTCGTAGCTCATGTAGTCGCCCTTGTTCGGGGCGTTGTCCAGATTCTTGATGACGGCAATCTCTGGATGGAACTGTATGCCAAGCACGAACTTTTTGTCTGGTATTTCAAAGGCCTCGATGATTTCAATGCCATTGGCTTCTGTTGTCCCAGTGACAATCAGAGCTGTTCCGTCTAGGTTGCTCACTGCCTGGTGGTGCCAGGAGGGGCAGCCTGGGAGGCTGTCGCAGCCCGCTATCTTGGCGAAGAGGGATTTCTTTTGGATGACTTTCACTGGATGGGGATTGTAGTCACGCTTGACATTGGGGAGCTTCTGCTGGCGGTGGGTGTAGTCTGGCTTGTTCTTGAGTTTTGTGTAGTGTGCTGGTATGTCCTGTATCATGTCAGTTCCTGCGACGACACCCAGCATCTGGCATCCTCTGCAAATGGCCAGCAGAGGAATGTTCTGCTCCAGGCAATGCACCATAAGCAAGTAGTCCGAAATATCGCGATTGACATTGTAGTTCTTGTCATTCTCAAGGCCATGCCATGGTGCAGGCCTGGCGAAGAGGGTGGGGCTTATATCACCGCCGCCCGTGAATACAACTGCCTTGCTGCCTTTGACCACGCTGGCTGCATTGGATTTACTGAAGTCCCTCGCCTTGATCTTGTCGGCGTATTTTTGCAGC
>JAFYGL010000248.1 GCA_017543165.1 Victivallales bacterium
CAATGCACAACAAAAACACGAATCATTTCACACTCATTGAATTGCTTGTTGTAATAGCAATAATCGCCGTTTTGGCGGCGATGCTGCTGCCCGCATTGAGCAAAGCCAGGGAGAAGGCACGGGCCATATCCTGCATAAACAACCAGAAGCAGCTGGGTCTCATGTTCAGGATGTACATTGACGATTCGGATAATGATATGGCATGCTACGGCTACGGTTCTGATGGTTCATGGGCAAAATTCTACTATGACACAGGATATGCGGGCGACTTGCTTAACCAGGTCATCTGCCCCTCTATGCCACACCCCGCAACTTTCACCTCGAAAACACTGACTGAAAAACACATGTGCAAAGATAATTATGAGCGCAATTGGAAGGACCTGACCTACGGCATGCTGGAAATATATCCATTGCCTGTGGGTGACAGGAAAAAATACGGCACAAATTTCAAAGATATCAACACGGTAATGGTGGATTCCCCTTCCAATTTCTTCTTCCTTGTGGAGTCAATGACTGATTACGCGGATTCTGGAACATATACCGTCAGGAAGGATGCCAACTGGAGTTCCATCACCTTCCACCATGGCTCCGAAATATGCAACACCCTGTTCCTGGACGGGCATGCCGTGGCACTCAACTTCTCAGGCATGATGAACTCGCCCAATGCGCATCCCTACGCAGGCAAATTCTATTTCTACAGCCGCGCCCAGGGCTGGAATGTGCAGTATTGATTTTCATATCCAATTTCTTGCCATTTACCAGGAACATGGCAAATTATGAAGGCACTCCTCCCATGGGAAGGGAGTTTATGAAATTATAATCTCCACCTAGTACTTAGTTGGATAGCGACACTCGATTATGGAACACTTTTTCAGACACAGCCACGAAAATCCAAGAAATTCGGAGGGAGCCTTCGTGCAGCTGTCAGACGGGCGGCTTTTCTTCGCATACACCAGGTACAACAGCCAGGATAATGGCTGGTATGACCATGCCTCCGCCGACGTATGCGCCGCCATTTCCTCTGACGGCGGCGCAACCTGGGGCGAACCATTCCTGGTCATCAAAAACGATGCCCAGAATGTGATGTCCGTGTCCCTGCTTCGGCTTCAGGATGGAAGGATTGCGATGGCATACCTGAAAAAAAGCCTGGTGCCTGGATATTCATTTATGGACTGCCGCCCATTCATCTGCTTTTCCACAGACGAGGCAAAAACCTGGAGCGAGCCAATTGACATCGCGAATGTGCCGCCCATATACCTGGTCGCACTCAACGACTGCCTGGTACAACTGCAAAGCGGGCGCTTGATTTTGCCAGTCTCATTTCACCCGTACTCTACGCAAAAGACGGCTATTTCCCAGGGGATAGGCCTGTTTTACCTGTCGGATGACGGAGGCATGACCTGGCGCCAATCCAGGGAATGCTGCTATCCGCACCATGCATTGCGGCGCGGTTTCATGGAGCCTGGCGTGGTGGAACTTAGGGACAGGCGCATTCTTGCCTGGTTCCGCACCACAAACGGCTGCCAGTACAAGGCCTTCTCATACGACCAGGGCGAAACATGGACGGACGCTGTTCCCGCAGGGGAATTCCCCTCGCCTGAATCGCCGATGGCACTTAAGCGCGAGCCAGAAAGCGGTGACCTAATGGCTGTATGGAACGACTACTCGCCTGCAAGAAGCGTGCACTTCAAGGAAGGCATCATGGGACGCACGCCGCTGGTACTGGCACGAAGCGCGGACGAAGGCAAGACCTGGACAGGGCACAAAGTCATCGAGGATGCGCCAGACCATGGCTTCGCATACACAGCCATGCTGTTTGCCAACAGACGTCTCTTCCTGGCATATTGTTGCGGCGGCACAGACACATGCGAATGCATGCTCCAGGACTTGAAAATCAGGGATGTGGAATTATGAACGACAGCATTGCAAAGCACCTTTCCTCGCCTGGCGGCACACCCTGGTGCTGGCTGTTCTATGGCGATTCAATTACCCATGGCGCAAAGCACACCCACGGCTGGCGGGACTTCACGGAGATATTCGCCGAAAGGCTCCGCTGGGAAATGCCATTAAGGCAGGATGTGGTGGTAAACACGGGAATCAGCGGTAACACCACCGTGGATTTGCTGAAGGACTACGATTGGCGCGTCAGGCACTGGCAGCCCAATGTGGTCTTCATCCTCATCGGCACAAATGACATCGTGAGACTGGACGACATCAGGCTCTTCCAAGGCAATCTGCTCAGGTTGCTGGAACTGCTTCAGGAAGACAACGCAATCCCAATCCTACAGACATATCCCACAATCCAGTACATTCCCGACAACGCAGGCTACCTCAAAAGATACAGGGAAATGCCAGCCTACAACCAGGCGATACGGGATATCGCGCAACAGGACAACATCATGCTCATCGACCATGAAGAGCACTGGAAAAAGTGCGCCTCGGCGCCAGATATTCTTGCCTCCTGGCTGGGGGAGCCCATCCATCCAGGCGCACTGGGGCATCTGGAAATGGCAAAGACCATATTCAAAGAACTTGGCATATACGACGCGGAGGCTGTCAGCAGCAATCCCGTGGGGACGCCGTTCAGCATAGCGCCAGTCAAATAAAGAGGAATGCCTGCAAATGAATGTTCTTGAAAGTTTCTCCTGCAAGGGAAAGGTGGCGCTGGTAACTGGCGGCGCAGGTCACCAGGGCGGCTACGGCGCACAGATTTCAGAGGCGCTTTACGAGGCAGGGGCAAAGGTCTATATTGCCTCTAGAAGCCTGCAAAAACTTGAGGACTTCGCCTCCAGATATCCAGGAATGGAATGCCTATGCCTTGACCTGGGCAAGGAAGAATCCATACGGCAATGCATTGAGACAATCATAAAGAAAGAAGGACGCATTGACATCCTGGTGAACAATGCCGTGCTGAGGGTGGCCCTTGCCTCCTGGGATGTGCCCACTGAACTATTTGACCAAAGCCTGCATGTGAATGCCTCGGGCCTCTTCCTCATAACGCGCCTGGCCGCCGAAAACATGATGCAGCGCCGCCAAGGCTCCATCATAAATATAGCCAGCTATATGGGCATGCTGGGCCTCGACCCATCGAACTACAAGGGAACTGGAATGCAGACCGACGGCGACATACTGCCCTCACCCGCATACCACTACGACAAGGGCGGCATGATAAACTTCACCAGATGGGCGGCCAGCGTCCTGGGAAGGCACAACATACGTGTCAACTCCGTGAGCCTGGTAGGCTATAGCGCCGAATGGGAAAACAATCCCTCCGTCTTCACCAGGAACCATGCCGAGGCGACACTGCTGGGACGCCTTTGCAACTCCACTGACCACAAAGGCGGCATCGTATATCTCGCATCCGAGGCATCGGCATTTGTCACTGGCACAAACCTGGTCATAGACGGCGGCTATTCCGCAAAATAGCCTGATTCATAACTATCCAGTACTCAGTTTAAAGGTCTTAATAGTTAATTTATCCACAGATTTTCACAGATTTTCACTGATTTCCTCCAGAAATCAAGCCTGAAAGTGATTTTGGCGAGGCTCTGAAGCAGCGCAGATTTCCATTTTGTTGGCGGC
>JAFYGL010000249.1 GCA_017543165.1 Victivallales bacterium
GGGGCGATACCATCGCCCCGCTTTTGCTGCCACTGTCCAAAAAACGGGGCGATGGTATCACCCCGCACTGAACACACACTTATGGTGGCGCACTTATGCCCAAAGTGGCAAGTGCATCCAGGAAATCAGGGGGCAATGGTGCGCAGAACTGCATTGACTTGTTGCTGACAGGATGCCTGAAGGATAGTTTCCAAGCGTGCAGCATCTGGCGTGGTGCATGGTATGGCTCCTGTTCGGGCTTCATGCCATACACTATGTCGCCCAGCACGGGATTTCCCATGGCGGCGAAATGCACGCGTATCTGATGGGTGCGGCCTGTATGCAGCCGTATTTTCACCACAGAGACGCCATTCTTCGAGGCCACCGCGCGGTATTCCGTCCATGCCTCCTTTCCCGTTTGCAAGACGCACATCTTCGACTTGCTGACAGGATCCCTGCCAATTGGCAGACGAATCTCGCCGCTTAGTTTCTCTGGCCTGCCAACGATGATTGCCAGATAAGTCTTGCGCAACAAATGCTGCTTGAAATCCTCCCGCAGCTTGTCGCTGGCCTGGCGGTTCTTCGCCACCACCAGGACGCCTGTGGTAAATTTGTCCAGCCGATGCACGATTCCAGGGCGCTCGTCATAGTCCATCATCTCCTGGAAATCCACATCTGGGCAATGTGCCAGAAGCGCATTGACCAGGGTTCCGCTTTTCTCGTGGGCGTTTGGATGCACCACAAGGCCAGCCGCCTTGTTGATAACCAGAATATGCTGGTCTTCATAGAGTATATCCAGCGGAATGTCCTCTGGTGCAATCTTTTCCTGCAAATCATCTGGTGAATATTCAAGGACATCGCCAACGCTGGCTTTTCGAGACGGAGAGAAGGCTTCACCGCATACAGTAATCGCCCCAGCGCGTATCAAGCGCTGTATGGCATTGCGGCTGATTTCAGGATGGAGGCGGGACAAAACAACATCCAGCCTCAAGCCCTCGCTGGCCTCATCTAGAATCACTTGGACTTTTTCGTCTTCCATAGGTAGTCAAGGACGAGCCAAATCAGCACCGTCAGCGGCAAAAGCCAAAGGCAGGTTATCTGCGCAGGCGTCATTCCCCAAAGCAACTGCTCCTTGGGATAATCGCCACGCCCAAGTTCCAGCGCAAAGCGAAGTACGCTGTACAAAAGCATATATAGCAAAAAACGCCTATTTTCGAATTTCTTTTTTGTTTCAAGATATAGAATCAATGCGCCCAGGCCGATATTGACAAGGAATGCGACGCCCTGCAGCGGGAAGGCAGGATACAGGCTGTATTCGTACTTGAATGAAAGGGGTCCCTCGTAATGGAAGCCATAGCAGCATCCATTGAGGAGGCAACCCATGCGCCCGAAGGCATGTCCGATTGGAAGCGCGGGTGCGATGAAGTCAGTCATAGTGCCCAGATTCCATTTGCGGATTCGGGCCAAGACCAATCCCGCGATGATGGACAAGCCCAGGCCGCCCAGGAATACCAGCCCGCCATTATAGACACGGAATATCTCCATGAAGTCGTTGCGGAACACATCGTTCCAGTAGCGTATCACATAGAGCAGCCTGGCTCCCAGAAAGCCTGCCAGCACAATCCAGAATATCATGTCCGACACATCGTTGGAAGTAAATGAATACTTCTTTGCGCGCTTGACCAGCACCACATACGCAGCAATCAAGCCAAGAGCGGCCATCAAGCCATACCAGCGTATGCAAATTGGACCTAGAGTAAAGAAAACTGGACTTATTTGAATCATTGCTGCTCCTCCGATGCCTCCTCGACAACCTCATCCTTCAAGTGTGAATTCGCCTTGAACTGCGTGCTGAATATAAGCAGGCATATTCCGCAAATGCCCATGATCAGCGGCCCATATATGACGCCCACCAGCCCAAACGTCTGCAATCCTCCCAGCACGGAGAAGAACAGCACCAGATACGACATACCTGTATTGCCGCCCTGCTTCATCAGGAACGGGCGCATCAAACTGTCAATATTGGAAGTTATGCATCCGCAACTGACAAGGATGAACAATGCCTTCCAGGTCTGCCCTGTGAGATAAAGGTAGATGGTGGCAGGCAGCCAAATAAGACCAGTGCCCACAATCGGGATTATGGAGCACAATCCCAGCATGAAGCCCCAGAACAAGGCAGGTATTCCGACTATGCTGAAGAAAATCATTGCCAGGCACCCCTGCACGAATGCAGTGCCGAAAATGCTGAACGACACGGCACGGGATATTTCCTTTATGCGTGTGGAGACGCGGCGTTGCTCCTCGTCTCCCAAAGGGGAGATGTTCTTCAAATAGCGCCATATTGTCTTGCCATCATGGAAGAAATGGAACATGACAAACAGCATGATGAAGAAATTGAATACAGTAATCCACGTGCGGGAAAGCACCTTTAGGCTCCATTGCCAGATCTGGTTGAGGACGGAACGGAGCACCCCAACCAGTTTTTCGCTCACGCGCCTGGACATTTCCTCTGGGGAGATTCTTCCAATCTCCTCCTGACCCTCGCCTTCCTCTATGTTTTCCTCCTCTCTTGGAGGCAATTCATATTCATTGCCGTGTTGATCTGCCTCAACGCTGTCCTCAAGCAATTCAAGTTCGCCCAGCAGCTCCATTACCTTGACCACATAGCGGTTTTTGCCGTATTTTATGCGCAACGCCTCTATTTTCTGCGGGAAATCCTCCAGCACCCATCTTTCCGCGGAAGGAATCGTGCGCCTTCCCTGGCTGGCGACATTTATCACCAGGCAAGTGGCAGGGACAGTAATGAAGCAAAACACCAGAAGCACCATCAGCAAGGAGGCAATCCAGCGTGAACGGCTCTCGTATCGGCGCGCGGCACTGGGCGGCACACCACGCTTCCTGCGCCCACGCAAGGCCAAAACCAGAGTCATGCGACGTATCCAGCCCAGAAAACGCCTGTAGATGGGACTCAATATCACCGCCAGAAACGCGGCAAGCACTATGGCATGAAGCACATTGCGCAGAAGATAAATGACAGAGGCCAGCAGAAACACTGTCAACAACAGAAAACTGACCTTGGATATGCCAGAACTCCAACTTTTTTTCTCAAAATTCTCTTCCATTTTTCTATTTCCTGATACCAAGTTCAAGCAACAGCACCGATGAGGAGACATGGTTCTGCTCTGGCTTGCGCAAGACCAGGGCTATTACATTGTCATATTTGGGATGCCAGGCAAGCATATAGACGTATGCGCCATTGGGCGACATGAAATGCTCATGCCCCTTCTGGTTGAAATACGTAATGCGCTGCCTGTCCCTGCCATCAGCCTCCATAATCCAAACTTCGGAGCGCAGTTCACTTTGCCAGCGTGAACTGTCGACGCCGATATACGAAGCGTCAAAGCCTCTGGTGGAAGACCATGCCAGTTTCCTGGCATTGGGCGAAAAGACGGGGAAGCGGTCCAATGCCTCTTCATCCATGGTAAGGTTCCTAGGCTCGTGCCTGCCTTTGTCAGAAACAAGCTGCATAAACACATCCATTCCATACCACTTGCTGTCATCCACGCTGGCTGAATATAAAAGCTGCCCCGCCTTGCAATCCGATGTCTCAATGAAGGCTTTGCGCAATGCGTCTGGGGTGATGTCCCGAATGTTCTCCAGTTTTGGAGCGCCATTGTCCATTCTGAAACTAGCCTGCCTGATGATGCGCCGTCCCCATGGGGAGACCGTATTCTTATACTGGCGGCACTCCGTCCAGAACAACATTTTCCCATCTGGCGCGGGCACTGGCATGGAGCAACCTGCAATTTCTCTTTTCGCCAGTTTTTTATCAGTGAGATTCACGAATGACTTGCCTGCCTTGTCCCCAAAATAGATGTTGCATCCAAAGCCATATCCTGGCTCGGAACAGCCCTCTTCACCCAGGTAATAGTCCTGCCCTGAAAACAGGAAGCCTTCACCATTGGGAAGCCAGCGGGCATTGCCATTGTGAAAGCGAGTGTCGCCAGGCACGCGCATGTTTGTCAAATACTTCAGTCTGGAGGCTCCTTCACCAACAGGAAACAAC
>JAFYGL010000250.1 GCA_017543165.1 Victivallales bacterium
CTTCAGAAACCTGTTCGCCAAGAGCCTTTGATACGCGTTCAAGGTGATGCCTGCAAATGCATCCCGTGCCTGAATGATAGAGGCTGTAGTCGTCATCGAACATTATCAGATCAGGGCTCATGGCAGCGACAGTCCTGATGATATCCTGCATGAATGCCCTGAAATCGGTATCAAGCGGGCATATTTCCGCGGGGCTTGTTCCCTCGAAACTATGGATATGCGTGAAGGATTTATTTCCTTGCACCTGGAATGCCCAGAACCATACTCCAGTTTCGAATCCATGTCCCTTGAAGAAATCAATATAATCCTTAAGTTTGGAGAAAACCTTTGCCTGTGTTTCCTTGTCATTGTGTATGCCAGGCGCAAGCCATACACGGCTTGCCTTCGCTAGATGCAGGTCCTCGAGTATGCGCTGGGGATCCGAGGTTTTTGAGGATATCGCCACAGGAATTGCAAATCTGCAGTTCATAGCTTCTTTGTCTCCTTTGTTTTCAATTTTCCCTGCTCCTGCATGTCCAAGTTCATCTGCACCAATGGCAAATGCACCAAGAAGCATCCAAAAAAAGGCAGAGAAAAGCATGAAACGTGATGTGGGCAGTTTTTTCATAGTCCATCCCAAGAGTCAAATCAAAGAGTTTAGTTCTACCTTGAATACACTCAATTCACTGGCATGAAAAGTTCAGTATTTCGCCAGGATGTCGCTGGCATTGACATCTGGCTTGACCTTGGACATGACTTCCAGAATTTTGCCGTCCTCGTCAATTATGAAGCTGGTCCTTGCCACGCCCATGGAGACTTTGCCATAAAGTTTCTTCTCCTGCCATACGCCATATGCCTGGATTGCCTTCAATTCAGGGTCAGACAGCAGAATAAATGGCAGATTGAATTTCTCTGCGAATTTCGCATGCGAAGCAACGCTGTCCTTGCTTATGCCAATCACCACAATGCCGCGCTTTTCAAACTCGGCAAAGTTTTCCGCGAAAGCCACTGCCTGGCGCGTGCAGCCAGGCGTATTGTCCTTTGGATAAAAATACAGCACAACTTTGCGGCCCCTGAAATCAGAGAGGGAAATCTCCCTGCCGTCCTTGTCCTGCAAAGTAAAATCTGGTGCCGCGTCGCCTTTCTTCATAAATCTGCTCCTTTGGAATGCCTGTGTGGAACGAGCATCTCCCATCCTGAAAAAACAGGTGTGGGGAAGTGACAGTTCCTTCACAATGTTTTCCTGTATTTCCAAACTCCATCGTAATTGTTCCTTGTCAACCCCGTTACCATAAAAAAGGAAGCATCTTATGGAAGCCTGCGAGGAATTTTAATTCGACACCTCCCGCCAAAAGGAGGACATGGACGACGCAGAGCCAGCTCAGAAGCAATGTCTTCTATGGCAACATTCCGAGGCAAACAGTATGCAAAATGTAAAATTAACCAGATAACTTATTGGACTGCAAGATGAAAGTCAAGCAAGGACGTTTCAAAAAGGACGGAAAGGAGCGATTGTCCGCCAGCATCGTCATGATACCCTAGAAAAGGGCGCTGCTGCAATGCAGGGAAATGCAATGGGCTATGAGGGGAAAATCAAGGCGAATCACTGGACGTCGCGGGCAGACTGTAATGATCCGTTCGCAAGGCTATAGAAGCAGGCACGTGGCTTTGTATGCATTGCCGCTGACACCGCCACCGTGCATCAGGACTTTATAGTCGAGGATTAGCAAGGCCTTCCATTGGCTTTTTTGCCATTTTAATTCTTCACGTTATCTCCATTCCTGGAAGACTGCGCGTTCCAGAGGCGCAGAATTGGGGCTATGGAAACTGATCATTCGTCTGCCGTCCAGTGTCTCGAAGAGCATTGCGTGACCGCCTTCCTGATCGTATATAGGCTGTGTTTCATGAATCCATGGTCCGTGGAGATTGCCGCTGAGCGAATGTGCGATGCCGATGGCATAGCC
>JAFYGL010000251.1 GCA_017543165.1 Victivallales bacterium
AGCAGGACGCCCCTGTCGTCCAAAGCGGCCCAATGCCCCCTGTTTTCATCGCCCCAGCGGCTGAACTGCGTGTATGCCTCGTATGGCGCAGGCGGCAATGTGACGCCTACAAAAGCCTTGTTGAAGCAGATTTCCCTGTCGGATGTGTTCTTTATCACAGGCGAAAGCAGGGATATGCCCTTTTCCTCCTTGACTGTGCATTTCAGGTCAAAAACACCTTCTACGCCCTTATCCAAATTGTCCAGTTCAAAGTAATGCCCGTTGCACATTGCAACAAGACCGACGCTCAATTCCTTCAACATTTCCAATTGCCCTTTTGATTGTATAGTAAAAATGTCCTCAAAACAATTTTGGATAAGTTAAGGCAAGGGCAGGAATATTCAATTGCATTAGCAACAAATTGTACAAGACAGACGCAATCTGAGAGCGGCCATGCAGTTTTATAATTGTACATTGCGAATTGAAAAAGAACTTTGTTGAGGCATATTAACGCAGTTTTGCATGAAACACCCCAAAAATTGTGGAGCATTTGCATCTTATGGATAAATTGCCGGAAGGCGACAAGCGCTTGGAGAGCATCCTTATTGGCAGCGACAGGATTCAGCAGCGGGTCGAGGAACTCGCCTGCCAGATACGCGACGACTACGGCGTGATGACGCCGCTTTGCATCATCGGCGCATTGAAGGGCGCCACTATATTCATCACGGACCTGGTACGCACACTGTCCCGCGTGGGCAAACAGGAAATGACGCTGGCCTTCCTTCGCGCCAGTGCATACGGGGACGTGGTGCGCACGGGGGACAGCATAGGCATGCGCAAGGTGAACATCGACATGCTGGGCGCGAAAATCACGGCAAAGCACATACTGGTGGTGGATGACATACTGGACCAGGGCTTCACGCTGTCAGGCATCTGCGCAAAATTGACTGAACTGTATCCAGACGCAAACATAAAGACCTGCGTGCTTCTCAAAAAGGAACTGGCAAATCCATCCGAGGAAATCAAGGCCCTGCGTGGTTCCATAAATCCAGACTACGTGGGGTTCAAGGTACAGGACCGCTGGGTTGTCGGCTACGGGCTTGACGCCAAGGAAATGTACCGCGAACTGCCATACATCGCATTGGCTGACGAAAAGGCATTTGACTGAAATACACAAATACACAAATTCAACACAAAAAAAGAAAAAGGGCTGAGAAAATGGCTAAGCTTGAGACGAAGGATTTCGCATTGGGTATCCAGCATTTGCTGGCAATGTTTGGAGCAACTGTTCTTGTTCCGCTAATCACTGGGCTGTCGCCCGCAGTTGCGTTGCTGACGGCTGGACTGGGAACCCTATTGTTCCATCTTTGCACCAAGGGCATGGTTCCAGTGTTCCTGGGCTCGTCGTTCGCATTCATCCCAGCGCTGTGCGCAGTCATAGGCGGCGATTCCGCCAACATCCCGCTGGCCCAGGGCGGCGTGATTGTCGCTGGCCTGCTCTACGTCATATTCGCGGCAATAACAAAAATCATCGGGCCTGACTTCATCCGCAAGATATTCCCGCCAGTGGTCACTGGTCCAGTCATCATCATCATCGGCCTTAGCCTTACTGGCCCCGCAATCAAGGATGTATTGAACATCTGGGACGGCAATATCAACCTCAACACCGTCGGCAACGCCGCAATCGCCATCTTCACATTCTCGATCATGGCAATAGGGATGAACAGAAGCAAGGGCTTCTGGAAACTTATTCCCATCCTGGTGGCAGTCCTTTGCGGCTATGCGCTTTGCGTAATACTGCATTTCTGCGGCCTCTTCAAGATGGACTTCTCGGCCATCGCCAATGCGCCATGGGTCAACATCCCATACAAGACACCAGGCTTCCTCTCCGTGCCAAAGTTCGCTCTCATGCCAATACTCACCATCGCACCAGTGGCAATCGTCACGTTCATGGAGCATATTGGCGACATCACCACCAATGGCGCAGTGGTGGGCAAGGACTTCTTCAAGGAGCCAGGCCTGCACCGCACATTGCTTGGCGATGGTCTTGCAACCGCCCTGGCTGGCTTCTTTGGCGGCCCCTCCAACACCACTTATTCCGAGAACACAGGCGTGCTCGCCACAACAGGCAACTACAATCCAGCCGTGCTGCGCCTGGCCGCCTACTTCGCAATACTCCTGGCATTCTTCGGCAAATTCGGCGCATTCCTGCAGACCATTCCAGTGCCAGTCAAGGGCGGCATAGAACTGATGCTCTTCGGCATGATCGCCGCCATCGGCATCCGCACTATCGTGGAAGCAAAACTTGACATGACAAACAACCGCAACCTCTGTATCATGGCGGCAACGCTGTGCAGCGGCATCGGACTGGTCATCATCGGCGGCCTTCCACTGAAGATTGGCGGCGTGGACGTGAACCTGTCCGCCCTGTTCATCGCCACCATCATCGGCGTGCTAATGAACCTCTTGATTCCACAAAAGAAGGACTGACAAGCAACAGGAGAAGAACATGGTGGAGAACTTTGCAAAACTGCATATAATGGACCATCCCCTCATCCAGCATAAGATAACAATGCTGCGCATGAAGGACACAAACACCAAGGATTTCAGGCAGCTCGTGAACGAGATCGCGCTGCTGATCGGCTACGAAGCTACACGCGACCTGCCCGTCGAGGACATCGAGATCGAGACGCCATTGATGAAGACCATCGGCAAGAAATGCCCCAAGCAGGTCTGCCTTACGCCTATTCTCAGGGCTGGCCTTGGAATGGTGGACGCCATGCTGGAGCTGATTCCCGCTGCAAAGGTGGGGCATATAGGGCTGTACCGCGACCCCAAGACATTCGAGCCAGTGGAATACTACTGCAAACT
>JAFYGL010000023.1 GCA_017543165.1 Victivallales bacterium
CTCCGCCATGGTGGCCAGCGTTGTGGCGAGACCGTCGCCTCCTGCCTCGCCCCGTCCTCTGAAGTCAAAGCGCAATGTGGCATAGCCTTCTGCCGCAAGTGCCCGCGCCAGGCAGGTGAGTATGTTGGCGGGGCCGTTTCTGTTTCCTGCCCAGCCATGGGAGAAAAGGAAAGCCCCCTGGAGCGCACCTTGCGCTGGCATTGCAAGAACGCCAGTCATTGTGGCCCCTCCAGATTGCAGGAAGACATGCTTCTCCGTGAGCTGCTTATCTCCTATGGTGATTGTGATTTGCTTGTCCATGTTTTCATCCGCCAATTCACACCGAAATATTAAATAATCGGTGATAATCTGTGGATTATTTCAAGGGCGGGTAGTGTTTGTCAAGGAAGGCATTCTGTTGCTCGCGGGCGAAAAGGGCAGGGGCGCTGAGGAGGCGCAGCACGAAGTTGTGGTCGCCTCCAGGCACCAGCACATATTCGAATGGCTTGCCGAGTTGTGTAAGGCGTGCGGTGAAGTCCGCATGGCTTTGGTGGAAGACGCTGCCATTGTAGGCACCGCCCATGAACAGAAGCATGGGGCATTGCAGTTTGTCCGCATGCAGTATCACGCTGCGCTTGACCAGACCCAGCAGTTGCTGTTGCACTGGCTGGTTGCAGTAGTCCTCCCAGGAATCCCAGTTGCGCGGGCCGCGCCGCATTCTGTCCCAGTAGTAGCGCTGGGGATTTACAAGCCAGGCGTCATAGCTGACCACTGCCTTTGCCTGTGCTCCAGCCCGCGCGGCGGTGAGCAATCCCACGCCTGCACCGAAACTGTGCCCCAGCATGGCAAACTCATTGGGGCGCACATAGGGCAGCTTCCAGGCGGCGGACAGCATGGACAGGCAATCGTCCACCTCGCCGTCCAGGTTCTCGATTTCGCCGTCGCATTTGAGGATTTTGCCTTTGAAATAGAGGTCTGTCTGGAACAGGGGCTCCCCGCGCATGGCTGGCGCGATTACCACATAGCCCTGCTTGACCATGTTCGCCAGAAAGTCCGAAAAACTCAGCGGAATGCCGAATGCCGCGCCGTGGCAGTACAGGATGAGCGGGTAGCGGGCATTCTCCTTAAGCCGTCTTGGAAACATGAGAATGCCGTATTCCGTAATTGTTCCGCATTTCCATGTGACGACATGAAATGCCACTTCTGGATGCCGCCTCAGGGTCAGGTGAGCCACCTTGGTGAAGGTGGCGTCAGGCGCAGGTTCGAAAGGCGCCACTGGCAGGGGCTTTGGATTGTCCAGTTTGGAGATGGCTTCGCTCCATTTGGCCTTGGCCAGGTCTGGCTTTTGTTGTGTTTCCAGCAAACGCCCGTCAAACCATGCCTGCATAGCCTCTGTCACGTCAAGCCCGTCCATAAGTGGCTTGCCAACAGCGGACAGGAACGCGGCCTCCTCCTGGCTGGGTTGCGAGTGTTCTATGCCCTCAAGACCAGGGCGCACTGTGTCCCCACAGTATGCGCAAAAACAAAAAAACAGGCTCAGGACAAGCATCCCAAGCCTATTGTTAGTTACGTTTCTCATTATGTTACGGGGTCCAGACACCCTCTTCCCAATGTACTCTGGACAGGAAGAAGTTACCAGCGTAGGAAATCTGCAGGACAGGAGCATAGCGGTTTTTCGCGTCGCTTGCATTTTTATCTCCATCCCTGTATTTTGCGTGGTGGAAGCAACTTAATACAGGGAATGTTGAAATTTCATAGCTGTCATTATAGCCATCGCCTTGTTTTAACTGTCGTTCCTTGAAACTGCACATGGTGTCATATTCCAGATACTTACTATTATCGAAATCTTTTATGAACCAATTACCATGAATTCTCGCATTGGCATCATTCATTTGATACAGGTAATCCACTCGTTTAACTTGGCCTTCGCCAGTACCAACATTTGGATTGGCATGAACCCCAGTGTTGCCTTCCCTGTCATAACAGAAATTGCAAGCTCCATTGTCGAATGGATGCGGATCCGATACCCCATCTTCATTGTTGTTTACGTTATAATTCGGGCAGATGTAGGTTTTTTCATCGGGCATGTATCCTGGATACAGTGTTGACAGCCAATATGACCATGCCTGGTGGTTGTCATCCCTGTACATCTGCTCCGCAAGGGCTAGTTGCTTAAGCTGGTTCATGCAGGTGGTTTGGCGCGCCTTTTCCCTGGCCTTGCTTAGGGCAGGGGACAGCATCGCCGCCAGTATGGCGATTATCGCTATGACAACTAGAAGTTCAATCAATGTGAATTGTCTCTTCATAATGCCTTAATTCCTTTAAGTTATAAAATGCATGAATGAAATTAGCGATATTATAATGCTCATTGTCTGTATGACAATGTCTTTTGCGTTTTTTTCTTATGCTCTCTTCCCCATGGGGGGAGTTTCCAGAGACAATATTTTCGCCAGTTGTGCGCCTTGCGAC
>JAFYGL010000252.1 GCA_017543165.1 Victivallales bacterium
ATCAATGCCAGATAACGCCAGCGCCAGGCGTGGAAGCGCTCGTCCAGGAACATGATCATCAGCACAGTGGCAATTGTCATGGATAGCAGATATGCCCGCAGGGAGACGAGACGGAATGTCATTGGCGGGAACACGCAGGACAGCAGCAGCATGTATATCCAGGGATATTTTATCTTGTTGCGGTATAGTGCGTATGCCACGAAGGCCAGCAGCAGCGCGTCGAAGAACATGACCTGGTAGTGGAATGGGTATTCATTTGTGGCGCCCACAAGTTTCCCAATTCGTGTCACAGCCCACAGGATGAGGTGGAAGCCCAGCTCCTTGTCGCTGAAATGTTCATTCCAAGTGGAGCTTATCAAGTTGGGAAACTTCTTTGCCATGAAGACTGACGGCCCCTCCTCCACGATGCGGGCATGGTAGAAGCAGTCCGGCTCATATTCATAGCCTGGGCAGAGGAAGCCCCAGCGCACCAGGAAAAGCACAGCCAGCGCCAGCAGGAAACCCAGTACGTAAGGCGTGATTTCGTCAATGAAAGCGTTTTTTGTCTTGATGTCCTTGTTTTCCATGGTTCATTTCCGTATTAGAGCTGTGATTACATATATTGCGGCGGCCACTATTATTGTGACGGCTCCCGTGTGCCATTCTGGCGCATAGCTTATCGCAAGCCCCAGCGCGGTGGATGCGAAGCAGAAAATACCGCCCACTAGCATGATCGCGTTCAGTCTCTTGCACAGATGCGCAGCTGCGGCGATTGGCAGGGTGAAAAGCGCAAGTGCCATCACAATTCCCGCCAGTTGCACCAAGAGGACTATTGCCAGTGCGCTTAGCAAATTCAGCAGCAGCTCGGTCCAGAAGGGTGAAATGCCGCGCAAGGTCAGCATTTCCCTTTGGAAGCAGAACGCGATGAAGCGTGTTCTGAATGCCAGAACTGACAGGACAATCAGCAGGTCCAGCCCTGCCATGAACAGCAGGTCCGCATTGGAAATCAGCAGGATATTGCCGAAAAGGTAGCTGTTCAGGTCTTCGGCATAGCCTGGTATTGCGGCCACAAGGCAGATTCCCAGCGCCACGCTGACCGTCCACACCCCGCTCAAAACAGTGTCTGTGCGCACTTTCTTTAGATTGGGGAGCACGGTGATTATCACAGAGGCCACGATTGCCGAAAGTGTCGCACCCAGTATTGGCGTGGCAAAGGAAAGGCCAGCGCACACGCAGAGATAGCGGGCCAGGCCGATGCCGCCCAGAAGCGAGTGGGAGACCGCGCCTGTCATATAGCTGTTGCGCCGCACCAGGGAGTATGCCCCCAGAATGCCGCAGGCAATGGAGGCCAGAAGTGCCGCCAGCAGCGAGCGCTGGAGGAAATCGTATTTGAATATGTCTGAAATGAATTGCATAGTTGTTCTTTGGGGCGTTTATCCGCGCGGCCATTGGCCGCGCGTCAGGACGCGATGTCTCCATGCGGCCTTGGGGTTGCGCGGTGCTCCGCGCGGCCATTGGCCGCGCGTCAGGACGCGATGTCTCCATGCGGCCTTGGGGAAAATCCGCGCGGCCATTGGCCGCGCGTCAGGACGCGATGTCTCCATGCGCACCTGGGGTTGCGTGCATGTTATTTTAGTGCGCAGTGCGGGGAATCCTCGGCTGCGATTTCGTGTTCGGAGACAGGGCAGTGCTGGTGTTGCAGGTGAGCCCATACACCATTTGCCAAGGCGTCCTTGCTGACCTCGCTCATGAGATGGAGGCTGGCCTGCCTGTTCACGCATATCACGTGGGTTGCATGGGATGCGACTACGTTCAGGTTGTGGGAGACCATCAGTATTGTCATTCTGTCATTGAGCTTGGTCAGCAGTTCGTAGAGGCGCAGCCTGTTGTCTGGATCGAGATTAGCACCTGGTTCGTCCAGCAGCAGCATTTTAGGTTGCGAGGCCAGTGCCTGCGCCACCAGCACCCTTTGCCTTTCGCCGCCAGACAATTCCGCGAAGGTGCGTTTGCGAAGGCTTGCGAGCCCCACTTCCTCAAGTGCCTGCATGGCAATGTCCTTGTCCTTCCTTGAGTATCCGCCCATCCAGTGTGAGGCTATGCGGCCCATCAGCACGATTTCCTTGACCGACACGGGGAAAAGCTGGTCATACTGGAATGACTGGGGCACGTATGCCAGTTGTGTCCTGGCCTTTTCAGGAGGCAGGCCCATTACGCTGATGCTGCCAAGACTTGGTTGCAGGAGGCCCAGTATCAGGCGGAGCAGGGTGGTCTTGCCGCCCCCGTTGGGACCCACAATCACAGCGAAGCAGCCTTCTGGCAGTTTGAGGTTTATGTTGTGGAGCACTTCTGTTTCCTCGTACCAGAAGCACACGTCGTTAATGTCTATCATTGAGGGAATGCGCTGCGAATTGTCTTTGCAAGGTCCAGCATGTCGCTGGAGTAGTTCACTGGGATTGGATTTATAACTGTGATCTTCTTGTGCAGGATGGAGGCCGCCTTCGCTGCTGAAACAGGATTGGATTGAGGCTGCACGAACAGTCTGCTGCATTTAAGGCTCTTTGCCTCCTGGCTGAGCTGCGCCAAATGCTTGGCCGAGGTCTCCTTGCCATGCTGTTCAACAGCCAGTTGCCGTATCTTTGCTGTATCCAGCAGGTAGCCGAATGCAGGATGGAACACCAGGATGGTCTCTCCTTGTATCGGTAAAAGTATCTTATTGATTTCTTTTTCAAGTATATTCAGCTTGCTTAGATATGCATTTAAATTGGATTGAATAGTATTGGCGTGTTTGGGATGTAGCGCCGAGGTCAAGGCCTTTGCCACATTCTGCGCATGGATTTTCATGTTTGCAATGCCCAGCCATACATGTGGGTCATGCCCCCCATGCCCGTCATGCCCGTCCCCCTCGATATCCCTGAAATGCATTCCTTCCGTAGTGTCGCAAATCTTCATATTTGGGAAGGATTTCTTGATTTTAGGCAAGAGCGCCCTTTCCATTGGTGTATTTATGGACAGGAACAGAGCTGCCTTGTCGCAAATGGCAAGTTGCCTGGCGTTTGGCGAGAATGTTTCTGGGCTTGCATTTGAGGGCAGGAGGCTCTCTACCTGGACAAGGTTCCCGCCAATTTCCCTGACTGCCTCTTTTTGGGCGGGGATGCCTGTTATTATTATGATTTTACCTGCCCCATGGCAGGCGAGGCAGGCAAGCAATGTGAAAAGGAGCAGTTTCATTTTTCCTCCGCCTTGAGCAGGAATTTATAGAATGTCATTGCTTCCAGGCTGGATTTGTATCCCATGTATGTTGCCTCGTATTGGTTTCTGAGTTCTTCAGGCAGGTCGCGGACATAGGAGCGCGTGTCGATGGAGTTCTGCTGGCGGAATGCCTCTTCCACGTCTGCGGGGCTGAGTAGTGTTATGTCCTTGCCAGGCATGTACATTTCGGAGCTTTCCTCCGCGGTCTTGACGAGGATGCCCGCCTTGCAGAGTGTGTCCACCACATATCTCATGGAGCGGGCGGGAATGCTTTTTTCAAGGCAGAATTCGCTTATGGTCGTGGCGCCTTTTCCCTTGTGGAAGTTGTTGCACACCTCGAACAGAAGCAACTGGCCGATGACAATGCATGTGCCTGTGCCGATATGCTCTGCGGCCTTTTCCAGGTGCATGGTCTTGTGGTTCTGCAATGCGAAACTGATTTCCCCTCCCAGCAGAATGATGCTCCAGTTTGCATACAGCCATGCCAGGAAGAACGGAATCACAGCGAATGTTCCGTAGATGGCGTTGTAGTTGGTCAATCCGACCTGCAGCCTCATGTACGCCCATTGCACTGCCAGCCAGAGGATGAACGACACCGAGCCTGCCAGGAATGCGGGCATGGGCTTGACTTTGGTGTTTGGCATGAACATGAAGAACAAGCCGAAAGTGGCGAGAAGCACAAGAAGGCTGATCAGCTTCACGGTCAGGCCTATTACGGAGGCAATGGCGCCGTAGTGCTCGTGCAGGTAGAGGATTGCGCGGTTGGAGAAGATGATGCTGTTGAGGCTGGTGGTGAAGAGGAATATGATGGGTATCATTATAAGCACCACCAGGTATTCGCTGCATTTCCGCAGCAGGCTTCTAGGCTGCTTTACGCCCCATATCAGGTTGAAACTGTTCTCTAGTTTCGCCATGGAGCAGATGACGCTGACCAGCAGCATGAGGGAGCCGACCAGCCCCAGGGTGGCGAAGTTGGTGTTGTCCACATATTCGAATATTCTCATCAGCGCCTCTTGCATGGGGCCTGGCAGCTTGCAGGCAATGCCCGCTGTGATTGGCTTTTCCAGGTCTGGATTCGGCTTGTCGGCAGGCTGCTGTGCGGAATTCTCCTGCTTTGGCTTGTCGGCGGGCGGCAGTGCGGCGCTCTCCTGTTTTGGCTCAGTGGCTTGGATTGCCTTGTCTGGATTTGGCTTGTCCGCAGGCTTTGGTGCCTGCAGTTCCTGTTTGGGCTCGTTCTCCTGTATCACCTTGTAGGCAAAGCGCCTTTTGCCGCTTTCAGGATCAAGTACCACCTGGCGCTCCACGCCGATGGAGGCGAACAGGCGCTTCTGCATGCCAAGTCCCTTGGTGAAGGAGAACATGATTGCCAGAATGGGCACCAGCGACACCAGGGTTATATACGTCAATGCAGAGGCCTGGAGTGTGCAGTTGTCCTGGCTGAAGCCTCTGGCAACTATCATAATGATGCGGACAAATGAGAACAGCATGCGCTTGGGGAGTGGCATTCCTGTTATGTCCTTTACCCAGAGGTCCTCTGTGAAGAACTTTTTAGTGGTGTCGAATGTTTCTTTGAAGTTTTTCATTTTTGATGGATTATGCTTGTCGTTTTATTGTTGTCGGTATTCTTCTTTTGACGGCGCGGATACGCTGGCTATTCCCGCCATTGTGTGAACGTGTCCCAGGGGATGTTCACTGGCGCCTTGCGTGATATGATGTCGTCCACATGCATTAGGAAGGGGAACTTTTCCAGATTGACCTTGCCCATTGCCGCCTGTGTCCTGAGCGCGCGCGCCACGCGTTTTGCCACTACAAGGGATTCCAATGTCACGCCCTGGAGTTTTTCCAAGGCCTGGTCGATGTCCAGTCCTTCGCCTAGAAGGATTCCCACCTTGCGTGTCCTGCCGCCATAGACCGTGACATACAGGTCGCCTATGCCGACCATGAAACTGTCCTTTGTGCCGCCCTGCATTCGCACCAGCAGATCCATTTCCCTGCTTGCCTGCAGGAAGGCCGCGGCCTGGGAGTTGTAGTGTATTTCGTTTTCATTGCCGCTTTTGCGAATGTTCTCTCCAATGGTGAGGGCGATGCCCAGTGCATATCCGTTCTTCAATGCCACCGCAGCCTCCACGCCGATGACATCGTCCGTGAGGATTGCATGGTAGTAGTCTGTGGCCATGGCGTCCCGCATCATTTCCAGCGCGGCCTTGTCCTTGCCGCAGAAAGCCACCAGTGACTGGTCATGGGCGACCAGTTCATAGCTGGTGCATGGTCCGCCGATGGCGCAGAGGCTGTTGGTCTTGCCCAGGGCATCCAGCGTCTTGCGCCAAATTTGGGGATAGCAGAGCAGTGTGCCGTCCTCCATGTCCTGAAGTCCTTTTGTGACTGTGAGGAATGGCACTTCATTTGGCACTATTGTCAGCACATTTTCAGCGAACCACTGCACGCCGAAGGAGCTTACGCCGCCGATGATGAAGTCCACGCCCTGTATTGCCTCATCGACCTGTGCGAACTGGTGGAATGAGATTCCTTCTGGAAAGTCCCGCGTGAATTTGGGGTGCCTGTTGCATTTCTGGCAGGCGTTGATGATGCCCGTGTCCAGCGGCGTGCCCACCAGGCGCACGTCGTTCCCGTTTTCCCGTGCGGGAAATGCCAGTGCCGAGCCCATCATGCCCGCGCCGATTATTGCTATTTTAGCCATGTGTTCAGATTTCCTCTATGAATTCCACATTGTCAAGAGTTGCCAATGCCTCCACTATTTCCCTGTGCCTGGCCTTCATCAACTTGTGATGCTTGATTGTTACCTTCATGGTATATACGCCCAGGCCAGTGTTGGCGTAGGCGGGGTTGAATTCTATCTCGTCCAGATGCAGGCCGAATTCCCTGATTGCCTTTATGAAGTCCTGCAATGCGTTCTTGTTCGTGAGTTCCAGGTGCAGTTCCATGTATTTTGAATGGCGTTTGAACTGCGTTTCAAGATTGGGGAACAATGCCACGCACATTATCATTGCAAAGAAGCCGATGATGGCGCTGGTGTACATGCCGAAGCCGATGCAACGGGAGATGATGGAGTTTGCCAGCAGGCTGACCGA
>JAFYGL010000253.1 GCA_017543165.1 Victivallales bacterium
GTCCTCTGGCGCGGACATGAAGTCAATAGTCACCACCGTGGCATGCATCTGCCAGGCGCCGTACATTGCTGTCACCCATTCTGGCGAGTTCTCGCCGAGGATTGCCACCCTGTCCCCTGCCGCGCAGTGCTGCTTCAGTATGTTTGCGGCATGACCGATATTCTTGAAAAGCTGCGCGTAGTCAATTTTGCGCTGCCCGTACTGCAACGCTATCTTGTCGTGGTATGAAAGCCATTTCATGAGTGATTTTCCCTTTTTGTTTGCCTTTCTCTTCTTGCCACTCTTTCTGGACAATGTTCCACGGGGGCCAAAGGGACTACAGGGAGATTCTTTCAATTAACTCCTTTGGTCCCTGCAGCCACTTTGGCCCCCGTGGAACATCCTCGCATTCAGCTGGCCGCGCGTCAGGACGTCATGTTTCCGTCCGTGCCTGGCCAGTTTTGCCCCCGTAATTAGCATTTTGTGTGCCACTTTGCCTGAAAACAAGGAAATCAAGTAGGAAATCTCCTTTTACAAGCAAGATTCTTCATCAAGATTTTTTTGTATAAAAGATTTGTAATGTACATTTTATGTATATATTAACTGACATAAAATGTCCACTGTCCACAGTCCACTAAAAAAACATGCAAGGCTTCACAGAAACAGAAAAAAATCAGATAAGGCTTTTCGGGGAACTCATATTTGTGAATCCATTTTCCGTGGAGCGCACCAGCATAGAGAAGAAGTTGCTGGGGCGCAGGTTCCGCAATTTATACCAGGCCTGGCATAGCGTGAATGGGGAATTGTCCGTGAACAGAAATCTGGCGGTGATAAACCAGCTTAGCGAAGAGCTTGTGTCGCGGGGGCTGCAAGGCTGTGCCAGGGCGGAAGGCGAGGCGTTTCTGGACAGTTGGGACCTGCTGGTGATGTACTGGTTGTTTGGCAAGTACAGCGGCCCCATGTGCAGGAACATCTATCTTGGCCGCGAAGCCGAGAGCGAGAACGCTCTGCTTTTCAAGGACTTCCATGCGGACTTTTCCAGGGCGGTGAACTTCCATGGGCGCACCAGGAAAAGCGACTATTCCGCAGAGAACATATTTGCGCTTTTTCACCAGATACACCGCGCCTTCAACTACATATTCGATTTCATTGCGGGCGGTTCAATGGCTGCGGCGCAGATGCGCTCCTCCATCTGGCAGTCCATATTCACATACGATTTGAGGCGCTACTACAGGCAGATGTATTCCAGGATGGACAGCATAACCACCTTGATATGCGGTGAATCTGGCACTGGAAAAGAACTGGTGGCGCGCTCCATCGCCTTTTCGCAGTTCATACCATTCAATGCCAGAAAGCACAAGTTCGAGGAGGTATATCTGAATTGCTTTCATCCAGTGCAGTTGTCGGCAATGCCGCAGACCTTGGTTGAATCGGAGTTGTTTGGCCATGCAAAGGGCGCCTTCACTGGCGCAATCAGTGAAGTGAAGGGATATTTTGAGACCTGCCAGAAATGCGGCAGCATATTCCTGGACGAGATTGGGGACGTGAGCCCTGAAACACAGTCAAAACTGCTGCGCCTGCTTCAGACAAGGCAGTTCAACAGAATCGGGGACACCAGGCAGCTCTCGTTCCAGGGAAAGGTTATCGCCGCCACAAACAAGGACCTCTTCAGGCTGTGTCAGGAAGGCAGTTTCCGCAATGACCTCTTCTTTAGAATATGCTCGGATACCATACATACTGCGCCGCTCAGGCAACTGATCGACGGCCAGGAAGAGGAATTGAGGAAATTCGTCGTTACGCTGGCAAAGCGCATGCTTGACGGCGAGGATGCGCAGGACTTTGCCGATAAATGCGGGGACTGGATTGTGGCAAAACTTGGCGTGGACTATAGCTGGCCTGGAAATGTGCGTGAAATGGAGCAGTGCCTGAGGAACCTGCTTATCAGGGGCGAGTACAGGCCTCCCGTCAAGGAAAATGCCGACGAGCATGACAGCGAGGAGCACTTCTTCAGCAACTGCCGCATGACTGCCGATGAACTCATGAGGCGCTATATCGGCGCAATCCACAGGCGTGAGGGCACTGTCGCCGCCACCGCCACCATAACTGGCCTGGACAGACGCACCGTGAAGAAATACCTTTGATTGCCACAGCATAGCTGCTCAAAGGGACGAAAGGGACGAAAGGGACGAAAGGGACGAAAGGGACGAAAGGAACGAAAGGAACGAAAGGAACGAAAGGAACGAAAGGAACGAAAGGAACGAAAGGAACGAAAGGAACGAAAGGATCATTCTAAAATCTGTTCTTTGATA
>JAFYGL010000254.1 GCA_017543165.1 Victivallales bacterium
GACGAAAAGGAGGAATACCGCCATGAACTAGAGAAGGCGTTGAGGCGCGTGCAGACCCAAAAGAAGGAACTGGCCGTGAACCGCGAGGCCTTGCAGGAGGCTCTTACGGATGCAAGGCAGGCCAACAAGGCGAAGACCGTTTTTCTCTCCAACATGAGCCATGAAATCCGAACGCCCATGAATGCCATCATCGGCCTGAACAACATTGCCTTAAATGACCCGACCGCAAGTCCAAAGGTGAAGGAGTACCTTGGCAAAATCGGCGTCGCGGCCCAGCACCTCCTGGGGATAATCAACGACATTCTGGACATGAGCCGCATTGATTCGGGCCGCATGACCATCAAAAACGCGGAGTTTTCCTTTGCCGAGACGCTGGAAGACGTCAACAGCATGTTCAGCGAGCAATGCAGGGACAAGGGCCTCGCATACGAATGCCGCACCGTTGGAAAGATCGATGGCCATTACATTGGCGACGCCATGAGGCTCAAGCAGGTCATAATCAACATCCTGGGCAACGCAGTCAAGTTCACTCCCCGTGGCGGCAAGGTGAGCTTCGTGGTCGAGGAAGGCCCCAGGTTTGACGGGAAGGCGGTTCTAAAGCTTGTGTTCAGCGACACTGGTATCGGCATGAGCAAGGAGTTTCTTCCCAAAATCTTTGACACATTCAGCCAGGAGGACGCTTCCAACACCAGCAAATACGGCAGCACTGGCCTGGGCATGCCCATCACAAAGAACATCGTCGAGCTGATGAACGGGAAAATCGAAGTGGCCAGCGAAAAGGGTAAAGGCACGACGTTCACGGTCACTCTGACGCTTGGGGAGGTCAGCGGGCAGGAGGCCGCTGTTGAGGACAACGCCCCTGATTCTCACGGCAAAGAGACCCCAGCTGTCGCCGATGGAGAGGATTCAAAGACGGACATTCTGAATGGATGCCGCATTCTGCTGGCGGAGGATGTGGAAGTCAATGCGGAAATCATGATGATGATGATGGGCGCCCGTGACATGGAAGTTGACCTGGCGGAGAACGGCCAGCGTGCCATTGAGATGTTCGCCAGCCACGATCAATGGCATTATGCGGCCATTCTCATGGACATACGCATGCCTGTGATGGACGGTCTGGAAGCCACCAGGCACATTCGCGAAATGGAACGCGAAGACGCCCGCGCGCTTCCAATCATCGCCTTGACCGCAAATGCCTTCGAAGAGGATGTTCAGCGCAGCATGCAGGCGGGCATGAACGCTCACCTGAGCAAGCCCGTGGAAGCCGACGCCTTGTTCGGGACGTTGGAACGCCTGCTGGTGGAAGGTGCAATCCGTCACGGCAAGTGACTCCTCCGCTGGACGACAGCCCCCCTGCCCTTCTTCCTTGTTTTCACAACGCTATGTTCCTTGCGAGGGGAGTAAACTAAAGGCTTCTTTTAAAAACCACAGATTACACAGATTACACAGATGTTTTCAGCCGCGAACGCGGCTGAAAACGGGATATTTAATGGGTACGGCAAAAATGAACCGCGAAGTGCCGCGCAAGCGGCACTTCGCATCTGTGTAATCAGTGTAATCTGTGGTTAAATAACTACCATTATGGAGAATAGAATTTTTCATGGAACCGTGTCATAAAAATCCGCAGTGTTGAACTGCAAATTGACAAATAGGGTGTATATTGGATATGCTGGACCAGCACCGAGAGACAAGCCATCCGTTGACCTCTCCAGCCTTCTTGCAGCACCCCCAGTGAACCACTATGAACAGACATAACGAAGCAAAGCCCCCCGATAAATACCTCTCCTCCCTTGATGCATGGGCGATTGCCTTTGGCTGCATGGTCGGGTGGGGAGCCTTTGTCATGCCAGGCTCGACATTCCTTCCTGTGGCAGGTCCAGGGGGAACGCTCATCTCGATGACGATTGGCCTGGCCGTCATGTTGCTGATTGGCTACTGCGTCTCGTATCTGATGGTGCGATCCCCCCGTCCAGGAGGAATCTATTCCTTCACCAAGGAGGCATTCGGGCGCGACCACGCCTTTCTCTGCTCCTGGTTCCTCTGCCTCTCCTATCTGACCATCGTGTTCTTGAACGGGACCGCGCTGTTCCTCGTGATTCGCACTCTGCTGGGGGCCTCTGCACACAGGGGATACAGCTACAGCATAGCGGGAAATGCCGTCTATCTCAACGAAGTCGCACTCTCCATAGCCGCCTTTGTAGGCGTTGGGATGCTCTTCATCATCGCAAAGTCCGTCCTGCGGCGGCTGGCGACAGCGCTGGCGGTTGTCCTGTTCCTCGGCTCACTCGTAATAGCGTGCGTCTGCCTGCCCAAGACCCTCTCCTGGGAGATTCTGTCCTCATTCGGCTATCAGGGCGTGAACAGGGGGTTCGCCATCTTCAGCCTGATCATCCTGGCACCGTGGGCCTTCGTGGGCTTCGAGGTGCTTGCCCTGGACACCGCGCATTTCAAGTTTCCCGTCAAAAAATCTGGGCCAGTAATCGTCATCGCCATTGTCTGCGCGGCACTTGTGTATATGCTGATGGTGCTTATAAGCCTCTCCTCAAGCCCCGACGGATATGCCTCCTGGGTGGCTTACATCTCCGACCTGAACAACTTGAGCGGCATACCCTCCCTGCCCCCCTTCTATGCAGCAGGTTCTTTCATGGGACCGTTTGGAATAGCCCTTATCAGCATCACCGCGCTGGCCGCCATCCTGACAGGCATCATCGGGGCATACAGAGCCATCATCCATATGCTTGCCATCATGGCCGAAGACAAAATCCTCTCCGATAGATTCACCAAAACGACATACAGCATCTTCTTCATCATGGTGCTGGTCATTGTCATCTCCCTTCTGGGGAGAAACACATTGAGCTGGTTTGTGGACCTTACCTCCTTCGGAGCCATTGTCGCATACGGTTACACATCCGCCGCCGCATACAAAATCGCCAGGACGGAGGGCAACCGCAAAATCATGGCGGCTGGACTGGTCGGTACCCTGCTGTCGCTGGTCTTGGGATGCGTCCAGATAGTGCCAAACCTGGTGGTGCTGGAAGCCATGGGCAGCGAGGCGTTTCTGCTTCTGTCCCTGTGGTGCCTGCTGGGCTTTGTGTTCTACTGGCAGACGGCCAAGCGCAGTTCGCTGGCGGAGTACAGCGGCATGTCCACCTCAGGCGTGGTGCTGTTTGCGTTGCTCGTCTATGGCGTGTTGATGTGGCTTGGAAAACTGCTTGCACGGCAGAAGGACCTGACCAGCACGCACACAGTCCTGGTCGTCGGCGGAATTGTTGCGATACTCATCATCTTCATCGGGCTGATTGTCATGCTGTACGTCCTGTATCAAATCAGGGCAATGCACGAGGCGGTGGAACGCGAAAAGATTCGCGTAGCGGAGGGAAGCCTAGCTCGAAGCCAGTTCCTCTTCAACATGTCCCACGACATACGCACCCCGATGAACGCCATCATCGGCTATACGACGCTTGCGCTGAAGGAGCCAGACAACATGCTCCGTGGCTACCTGACCAAAATAGAGAAGTCCAGCCAGCAGCTGCTGACGCTCATCAACGACATCCTGGAAATGAGCAGAATTGAAAACGGCAGAATTGAGCTGGAGTACAATCCCATGGACTTGCGCATGGTCCTTGACGAGGCGGGCGAACTCTTTGCCGACCAGATGGAACGGAAGAAGATTGACTTTTCCGTGCATTCCTCGCAGCTTCGGAACCGATACGTCTGGTGCGACAAGAAGAGCCTGAGCCGAATACTGCTGAACCTCATTTCCAATGCATTCAAGTTCACTCCCGAAGGCGGCACCGTCTCAGTCTCCATCTATGAGAGCAGCAGCGGGGACGCCGAATACGGCTCCTACGAAATCCGCGTCCAGGACAGCGGCATCGGCATGTCCAAGGAGTTTGTCGCCAAGATGTTCAATGCCTTCGAGCGGGAACGCACATCCACCGCCAGCGGCATAGAGGGTACGGGGCTGGGCCTTTCCATCACAAAGAGCATCGTTGATTTGATGGGAGGCACCATCGAGGTGTTCACCTCGCCTGGCAACGGCACGGAAATCATCATCCACGTCAAGTTCCGCATCGCCAGCGAAGCGGACATGAAGGAGGAGGCCGACCTCACTGGAAACTCCACTGAAGAGCAGGTTGTGTTCACAGGAAAACGCCTTCTGCTGGTGGAAGCAATGCCGTCAATCTCGAAATCGGCCAGATGATTCTTGAGCAGATGGGCTTCAGCGTGGAGACTGCCGAGAACGGCAAGGTCGCAGTGGAGAAGGTGGCGGCTTCAGAGCCAGGTTACTATGACATTATTCTCATGGACATCCAGATGCCCGTCATGGACGGCTACACGGCCACTAGGGAAATACGCTCGCTGGCGGACCGCAGGCTGGCGTCAATCCCCATCCTGGCCATGACCGCCAATACCTTCCCAGAGGATGTGAAAGCAGCCAAAAACGCTGGAATGCAAGCCCATATCGCCAAGCCCGTTGTGGTTGACATTCTGCGAAAGGAGCTTTCCACGGTCTTGAAGAAGTAAACTGCCACACAAGCCATGCGCAATCGTATCCATTCGGATGCCGTTGGTGCTGCTTTCGATGAAGAATGCCTAGCAGTGCAGACGTTTCCGTGATGCTCTGTTCCCCAAGGGTAGTTTGGCGTAGGCCGCGAAAGCGGCCAGCGCACGATAGTGCGCAACAATCGTAGCCCAATGCAAGCGCCCGTTAGGGCGCGTAGCATTGGGTGAAGTTGCCCCCATGACTTCGCGCCCGTTAGGGCGCAACAAAAAACATTGCATTTACCTACCCTTATGGTGAATATAGCGTTCTGTAGATATTAGCCCTCATTTCCACATTTGATTGGAAAATGCGGAAAACTCTAGTATATTAAAGAGGTAGTTTCAAAACTGTCACTCAGTTTTGGTACTTCCCCTCTAGTAAGATAATGTCCAGGGAGTTTTTAAGACAATGACTATTGATGATTTGATTGCCTTCGGAGCCGACACCCAGGAAGGTGTGAAAAGATGCATGAATAAAGAGGATTTCTATCTTCGGATGGTCAAGAAAGTGCCTGCGGAGCCGAATTTCCAGAAGCTGTATGATTCGCTGGCCGCTGGCGACCTGGCAGCCGCATTTGACGCCGCACACACAATCAAGGGCGTTGCTGGCAATTTGTCCCTCACGCCGATCTTTACCCCCGCCTCCGAACTGACAGAACTGCTACGCACACGCACGCAAGCTGATTATGCGCCTCTGGTGGATGCAATTCGAAAAGGGCGTGATGAATTGGAAGTTCTCTGTTCAAAATAAGGTATGATAGTCTTTGTTTCCTGAAGACACCAAGTCACACAAAAATCACACAAAAAACACACATTGCCTTTGAATTTGATGATATTGGTATTATAGTATCTTCAATTTGTTGATGATGCAAATCATTGACGCATTGTACCCTGTATAATTCCCTTGAAAACCATAGAAAAACACCATGTCATCACAAAGCGAAAATAGTTTGCAACTTGGCTTGCTGAATGATGCATTTTCTTTGGTTTCAAAGGGTTGTGAATGCGAAAAAGTGCGCA
>JAFYGL010000255.1 GCA_017543165.1 Victivallales bacterium
ATCCAGATGATTGATGTTGTAGATGTTGAGCCGCTCATAATACGCCTCCATCCACTTGTATGCCGCCCATGAACCGCCTGGTCCACGCAAGGTGGTGTTGGCACCGATATGGCGGCGTGTTACATTGACAAAATCATAATAGCCGCCCTGCTCAAGCGACACAAGCACAAACTTGCGGACTGCAGTCCGTCCTGGTGGAATCACGGTCTGGTCATCACACATTGCAGCTGTTTGCGGCGCGGAGACAAATGCTCCGAAATGTATCTGGAATTCGGGATTTAACGCATAAAGCCCTACACCACCGCCAATTTCGCTTCCAGCAAAAATGGAGTGGTTGCCCAATGAACGGCGAATGTTCCTTCCGCTTGCAGTCTCAATTCCACATAGGTACATGACGCTTTTCTTTCCAGGCACTGAAATATGATGTTCCTGTATCAGAGGCAGATTTTCCTGTGTCAGATTGGTGAACATATCAGTGATTTCACAGGCCTCATCAGTCCTTTCCACCTTTCTTTCATGCCTGAAATACTTGTTGGAGCCAGTCGCCCATTTGCCGTCTGGCGTTGAAAAACGGCTTGACACGGTATATGCTTTGTTTTTCTGCCTTATGTCTATTTTGGCACCGTTGACTGCAATCTCGCCAGAAATCGGTATTGTAGGCTTAAGAGCAATGAATGGCAGCTTTCCCGTTGGAGCGCCTTTTCTAGCAGGTTTCTTTTCCACAGCCTCGAATGCCACCTTGATATTGAGCGCTTCCAGCTGCTTTGCATTTTTAGGCTCCAGTGAATTGCGGAATTCGACTGTATTTTCCCCTGGCTTGAGAAGACCGCTTAAATCAAGAGCAAAATCATGCATATTATAATGATTGGCAAAAAAGCGCAGCGTATTCGCTGACAAGCTGCCAGCCTTGCCATCATTGGTATATGGCAGGAGAAAGCCATGCCCTGACTGGTAGATCGTGCCTTTCTCTCCGTTCTTGGTCCTGAATTCATTTTCTGGGACAAGCAGGTTGTAATTGTCAAGTTCCTTCCCATTCACAAGAATCCGCATTGCACGGGCGTAGCCACTGAAGACATGGTTGGTCTTGATATTGGCATTGAACCTGAGTACTGGCGTCAAGTACTCTGGCATTGCCGTCATCTTGAAAGAAAGCTGCTGTGATTTGCCTGGCTCCACACTGATTTTTTCAGCAATTAGGACGCCTTCAGCACGTGAAATGGTCGCCGTATACCTTCCATTTGAATCAGTGAACACGGCCAGTCCCAAATCGGAACGCATCCTGAAGGCGGCGTCTGGCTTGCTGGTTGTAAGAATATGTCCAGGCGCAGTGGAACTGCCTGTATCAGTATCGGTGTCGCCTATCCAGGCTGTAAAACCAATGACTTCATTGCCTTTGAGCTGCCCTGCCTCCAAGTCACTCCACGGAATAAAGGCCTCCAGATTCCAGCCATCTTCTGTCTTTTCAGAAGCGCAAACCGCCTTCGGGGACAGGGACAGGCCATTTGGATGCGCAACGGCAATCTCCGCTTTATGCACACCAAAATCACCAGGGCTTATCCCGATTTGAAACTGCTTTTTCCCGAATTTCGGCCCATCGCCCTTCTCATTTGGTATCATGTCAATGTACAGTTCAATATGGTCGCCATTGAAAACATCCATTCCTCCGCCTTTCTGAACCAGCTTGTCATCCTTGACTTTCGCAGCCATATACAAACCAATCGGCTTCCAGCAGAAAGCCAGTTCGCCTGAAATGTCTTTCTCCGTCACAATCTCGCTCTTCTTGGGCGTCAGCAAATGCTCCTTTCCATTCAAGGCGATGCGCACTGGAACATCGTCCCAGTCATCCAGATTGCCATCAACAATTATGGGAGGATCCTGCTTGAACGGGATTTTAACAAGTGTCTCCGCAGACCATAGAGACGATAAAGACAAAAGACAAAACAGAAGAACAAACACATTTCTCATAAATATCAGGCTCCTTACTTCTAAACAACGTTAAAGAAATGCAATTCAGGACAATGCCTCCTGAAGGACTGGCAAAATATGCTCATACATGCGGTAGAATCCCAGATCATTGGGATGATTACAGTCCACACGGCAGGCATCGCGCATGTCTGTTCCAAACAAGTTTTCTCCGTCTATGAACCAAACCTTACCGTCCCCTTTTCGCCTTGCGTTTTCATAAGTCGAACGGATTATCTCACGCCGCTTCAAAATGGATTCCTCTGATGCATAAAAATCGCAGCGAGACATCATTATGATGGGCAAGTCCGCCTGTTTGCGACGTATTGCCTGAAAGAAAAGCTCGTGGGTGGCGGCAAGATGCTCAACAGACGGCGCATTGTGGTCATAGTCAATGACCAGCGCGGCAAGCTCCAGCTCGCCAATTGCCTCAGCCAAGGATATTTCACCAAGGGCGCAGCCTGAAAAACCAAGGTTGAGCTGCTCGGCATCCAGCTTCCTGCACAGCATGGATGAATAGGCATTGCCTGGGCGAGAGGCGCATCCTCCTTGTGTTATGGACGAGCCATAGAACAATACAGGATGCTTCACCTTATGGTCTGGAGGCGCCAGCAACTCCGCACCTGGTTTCAAACCAATCTCAATTTTCGACACCCCGCCATACAAGGGAAGGTTGATCAGCCATTCCCGCATTTCACCCGAGGGATTGAAGCCGCAGCTCATATCCACTTCCATATCCTGGGGAGAAGGCTGAACTGGTCTGTGGAACACCAGCTCTCCCGCACCATTGCGCACGTAGCAGTCAAAACCGCGCCTATCCGTGCGGAATTTCATTTCCATTGCCCAATCCAGCTTCGCCCTTATCGTTATTTCAGTGGAATTGCTCCTGAAACGGACACAGGCTCCAGCCGTATGATGCGCCAATTGCAAAGCGCCTGAATTTATGTCCTTTTCCGTGAATGACTCTGGCAGACGATAGTAGGGTTCCCGATTGGCGCCCCGCCATGCAAAGCCCTCTAGCGAAAATGGGTTTTCCAGCACATTGCGGTAGATGAAGTCAGCACAGGCATTGACAGTGCCGCCAAAATTGCTGTCTATTCTTTCCAAATCCAGCTGATTCATCATGAACGCTTCAAATCAATAATTCCATTCAGTGAAGGGTGCTGTAGCTTTGTAGCTCCAAAATGTCGTACTACTTGGTGAAGTGCAGGTCCCGCCACCAGGAGCATTTGAATCCACGTACGGTATGCGGCGTTCCTGGACAAATTGCACGTGCCCATCCATGAATGTGAAATTGGCGCCTTTCATGTGTCGGCTAAGAATCTGCTTATACCAGCGATAGGCCTCTGCACCACCAACTTGCGCACCGTTTTGTCCATTGCTGAAATCCGCAAAGTACATTACTTTGCTGGGATTGTCAACCGGCTCATTAGGCATGGTATAAACGCCACGCCATCCAGTTGAGAAATAAGTGTTTATATAATAGTCAGTGGATTTCGTGGACGCCCAGCCACGGTCATAGCCGCTAATCGCCTCCTTGGGACGGAATGATGGGCAAATAAGCATCTTCGGCGTATTGGCAGGTTCTTCTTCGTTCTTGGAACTTCCTGGACCAGGCTCGATGTAGTCCGTCTTTATAAGCAGGACATGCCAAGTGTCCGCCTCCGCCATGGGAACTTTTGCAGAGCTTTCCGCCATCATGCGGTTTGGAACACGCCGTACATCATAGCTGTCACAGTACAATGAAACTGCAAGAAACAATTGCTTGAGATTGTTGGTGCACTGTATCTTCCTGGCAGATTCCCTGGCACTGCTCAATGCAGGCAGCAGCATCGCCGCCAATATGGCGATGATTGCTATGACAACCAGTAATTCTATAAGTGTAAAATAATGAATTGCCTTTTTAGCAAATAATTCAAATTGTTTTCTCATTCCTTGTCTTCCTCTCTGTTTTATGCCCACTTATACCAAACATTGTTCTGATTTTAAAAATGCTGCCTTGCAGCGCGCAAATTTCCATTGCGGACATAATTATATAATGGAAAAAGACAAATGAGAATACTTTATTCGTGCTATAATATTTGTATCTTGCTATTTTCCCTTGTATCTGTTAACCAGGGAAATCGATTCTCCTGGTCAACAGAATATCAGGGCAGTTGCTAAACCTAAATTGCAAGGCTTGCATTGCTCCAGCCTCAACCAGAGTAAGCGACGCGACCATGCTCCCATTAGAGTTTTTTTGCAACAGCCCCGATCTTAAAGGCCTCTGCGCCTCTGCGATAATAAAACTCGGCGCTCTCTTATTTTATGCTTTTGCCAGCATCTCAGCGTCTGCCTTGAGGACTTTTTCGCGGCGCTTCTGGCGGTCTGCCTTGATTGCATCTGCAACGCGGCTATCCGTCAATGCAACGATTTGCGCGGCCAGCAGAGCGGCATTGGTTGCGCCTCCGCTGCCGATGCCCACAGTCGCCACAGGTATGCCACCAGGCATCTGCACAGTTGAGAGCAATGCATCCAAACCATTCAATGCGCCGCCTTCAACTGGAATGCCAATCACGGGCAGAATCGTGCGTGCCGCCACGGCGCCAGCCAGATGCGCCGCACCGCCAGCAGCAGCAATGAACACCTTGATGCCACGTGCAGGCGCAGCCTCTACAAAGGCAGCCACCTCGTCTGGCGTACGGTGGGCGGACATAATGCGCACCTCGCATCCTATCCCCAGCGCCTTGAGCGTGTCAATGCATCCCTGCAACTTTGGCAAATCCGAATTGCTTCCCATCAGAAGCGCAACTTGTACATTCTCCATTTTTCACTCCTAAAATTCACAACTCAACGTTTTTATAGTACTTTCCAAATTGTCCGTCATCTTCTTCAGCAATGCCAGGAGGCATTCAATGTCCGCCTTGCATACCTTCTCCTTGCTGGTGTGGTTGCGTTCCGTAGGCAGAAGCAATGGCAGCACGGGGCAGCAATGCCCTGCCTTGCCGAACGCAACAGCATCGGTGCCACTATAGTTGTAGTATTCAGTCTGCATTGGGATATTCCAGTTCCTGCACAACTGCTCCAGAGCATTAACCTGTGCAGGAGACAAGTCAATGGACTTGTCGCAAACTGTCAGGACAGGCCCCTTGCCGAAGAGCACCTGCTGCGCCTCGTCCACATACGTCACATCCAGCGACACCACCATGTCTGGTCTGGTATTGGCGGCCAATGCGGCGGCGCCAAAGCCAAGGAATTCCTCTGTTCCAGTCACCGCCAGTTCCACATTGCAGTCAAAATCATATTCCGCCAGGAGATATAGCAGGAAGCATCCCACTCGGTTGTCCAGGAATGGGGCCATAATATACTCACCCTCGTTTTTGAAAGAGGGCTTCCAGCAAATGCGCTGGCCACGTTCAAGAGAATATCCTGCGTCAGCAACAACTTTGGCATCTTGTGGAGCCTCATAAATTCTGCCAGGAAAACATGTGCCGTCCAAAGCCTTTATGGATACAGCCTGCCCATATTCCAATAAATGCGGACCTCCCAATGCGATGGCAATGCCTTCATTGCTGGATTCCAGGGACTGAATGATGTAGCCAGGCGAATCAGCATGGGCGCAAATCAGCAAGGAGGGACGCCCTTCTTTCCAGTGTGGCGACCTGGCAAGCAGTGCCTGACGCCCCAATGCACGCACGCGCCAGCCTTCGTCCTCCCACTTGCTCCGCAATATGGAAACAACATCGCCCTCGTCGCCAGGCGTGCTATGCTGGAAAACCAGTTTCTTCAATATGGAATAATTCATTGCAAAGCCTCATTTGCCAGACGGCACGATCACGCAGTCCGTCTGCCTTTCGTCATCTTCCTGGTCCTCAGGCGTCTGCTGCCTGGAGGCATTGAACACAAGACCTACGCACAACATTATGGAGGCGATGCTGGAGCCGCCATAGCTGACCAGCGGTGCGGTCACGCCCGTTGTGGGGAACAAGCCGCACACCACCCCCATGTTCATCATCGCCTGCAATGGGAGGAAGGCGCCAACTGCCATGCACATCAGCGCGCTGCTCCTGTCGGTGCATTGGCGGGCAATGGCGAAGGACAATATCATAAACAGAATATACAGGAATATACAAAGTGAAATACCAATGAATCCCAGTTCCTCGCCAATAACAGCGAAAACAAAGTCAGTATGGGATTCTGGAATAGAACGGTGCTTGAGGCGGCCCTGGCCAATGCCCAATCCAGTGACGCCGCCAGAGCCGATGGCGCATATCGAGCGGTCCAGCTGGTAATTGTCCACCGCTTTTTTTCGTTCACCGATTACGACCACTTCGCTGTTTTCGTTATGGTGTATGTAGTTCACTATTCTCTGGCGTCTGAACGGCGTGAGCAGAATGACGCAGACGCCTGCCAGGATGAGTATTGAGACAGTGGCCATAAGCATACGCAGTTTCACGCCTGCGAAATACATCACCAAAAACATGAGGAGGCATGTAATGACGCAGTTGCTAAGCGAGCGTCCACCAAGAATCAAAGCCATGAACAAGAATGCCACCGAGCCAGGTATTATAAGCCCGTCCTTCCATGATTCCACCTTGGCCGTGTCCCTCATTCCATAGTAGCAGGAGAGGAACAGAATAAGCGCGAACTTGGCGAATTCGGCGGGCTGCACGGTTATAGGCCCCAGGGAAAGCCATCTGCAAGCGCCATTTCTCACTTGTGCCAGAGGCATGTACGATGCCAGGCTGAACTTCAGGAACTTGGTAGTCAGCGCATTGCCCACGTTCACCACCATAAGATAGCCAAGCGCAAGGCCAATCACCACCAGTATCCACTTGGAGGAGCGGGCAAGCAGATTTTTCGGTATGCAGGCCACCACCAGCGCCATCACAATGCCGCTTGCCACCCACACGATCTGCTTGTAGAGCATGCCATTGTCCAGTTTGGCATAAGTAGTGGAATACACTGCAATTATCCCGATGGCAAGCAGCGAGACAACCGTCAACGCCAAAGCCGCACTCAAAAACCTATTTTTCTCCATTAGATGTCCCCCTTGTCAGCAAGTAGCAATCATTGCGCCTGTTTCACGGCATTTTTATTTCGTTGCCTGGAGTTTTCGTACAAGCGGATGCATGTCTCGATGCGCCTGGCAACCATAGGTGATGCATTTGGAAGGTATGCCTTCAATGCTTCAATTGTCTTATCCTCTCTAGGCGCCGCGCAAAGTGAAATTGCGGCGGCCTCCCTCAAATCACGGCTTTCCTCTTCCTGCAAGGCAAGCACCAGGATATCAACCCAGCCATCAGGGCGTATAGAAGAAAGGAGCCGCAGCGCATTGTTGCGCACGCGTATCTCATCATCTGCGCAAAGGTCCTTTGCCAATTCATCGCCGACAGTGCTTTTCTTGCGTGTGCGGAGTATGTCCACCAATGCCAGCCGCACTTCAATATAAGGCGAGTTCAGCATGTCCTTCAATGTTGCGTCCTGCAAATCGGCTCCATGACGCCGCAAATACATTAGGGCCGCGCGCCTGGAATCAATGGCATTTGACGCAATTCCCTGAATAGCCAGTTCCATTGGCACCTCACCAAATCCGCCGCCCAATATCATCGACATTGCCTGGCTGCCAAGAATGCCGCCTGAAGCCAATGCCTTCTCCAGCACAGGCCTGGCATTCTCGCCATAGAAGCGCAACACACGGCACAACGAGGACTTTTCGCTTTCGTTGAAGCGACTGCCTTCCCAAGCCTCTGAAATCAAATCAATACCAGCAGGAATCCTCAATTTGGCGCAGCCCTCGATTGCAGCCAGGGCGACAGCATTGTCCGTATCGGTGGCAAGTTTTCTGAGTATTGGCTCCGCGTCATTCATTAGAACCAAAACGCCCTTGGCGAGTTCCAATCTAACCTGCGGCGACTTGTCCTGCGCAAGAGCCTCCAATACCTCCACATTTGCCCTGCCCTCGTCCTCTGGCGCAAAATACGCCCGCACCGCCATGATGCGAAGCAAATCGGATTCCTCCTTGAAAAACGGCAGCAGCGCATTCTTGTCCAATGCGAATGGATAGCAAAACGAAGCATTCAGCACATTCATCCTCACGGAAGAATCCGCATCAGCCAGCGCACCATTGACCAATGTGCGTAATTCTTCCAATTCTTCCTGGCTATGCGCGGCGCCTGCCCTGATGCGGAGGTTGCCAGCCATGGAAATGCGCCCCCGCAACTTGACACCCATGCAATCTGGCAGCACAGACGAGGCAAGCCTGCGTATATGCACATTCTCGTCCTTCAGCAGGCGCACCACAGGAAGACGCGCCTCCATCGGCATGGTACGGTCTTCAGTCAATGACACCAACGCGCTTTGGCGCACCTGCGCATCCGCATCCTTCAGGCAAAGCACAACAGCCTCGATTGCCGCAGGCGTGTTGTACTTGCCAATCACCATAGCCGCCCTCCTGCGCCTGGCAAGCTCGCCGCTGCGAATATCCTCCAGGCAACGGGAAATTGTCTGCTCCTCCGTCTCGCAAAATGCGGCAGGCAGGCTCAGCAATAACGCTATGGCAAGTAACAATCTCATTTGCAGGTCAAATGTTCGCGTGGGACTGTGGACTGTGGACTGTGGAC
>JAFYGL010000256.1 GCA_017543165.1 Victivallales bacterium
CAATACTTACCCTCTTGGGGAGCAAAGCTAATCAATAAAACACTAGTACTTAGTTGGAAAAAATCGAGTCAGTCTGCATTGTTCTTTTGGGCTGTTTTTCCGTGAATGGCTCCTTGCATACGAGGGTATGCGCGTCGCCATTCGCAAAAAAACATCTCCAAAACTCCAACGCATCATTGCCTCGAATTTTTCCAACTAAGTACTAGCTTGCAGTGAAGCCTGTGAGGCGGCAGAAGTTATCGTGCAGAATGGCCTTTCGTTCGGCGGGTGTGAGTGGCTCGTAGAGAAGGCCTGCGATATACATGGCTGGATTGAGGACGGGGAAGTCGGTGCCGAATAGGATGTGTTCTACGCCGATGCGGTCGATGCCCCAGCGGAGCATGTGCCAGTGGAATAGCCCCTCGCCAGAGAGGTCTAAGTAGGCATTGGGGTGTTTTTCGGCAAGGGTGTAGCTGGCGTCGCAGCCAAGTGTGCCAGGATGCGCAATGACGATTTTCAGGCGCGGATGGCGTGTCAGCAGGCGGTCAAGGTCGTCAAAGCTGGAGGGATGAAGGTTCAGGACCATGCCCAGTTCGCTGACCACGTCCAGAATTTTGGCCAGTTCAGGTGTCGCATAATTGCGGTATCCCTGGACGTAGGCTGCTATTTCACCAACCCAGCGGAAGCCCATGTCATGGAATTGTTTCACGGCGGCGATGGACGCCTCTGTGTGGTTTGGATGGATGTTGACGCCTGGGTAGAAACGATTGCCGAAGTGCTCTCTCCACTGCAAGACGGTTTCGTTTTCTCGTCGGATGACGTCAGGCATGGTGCCGTCGTTGCTGATGTTGCATGCACCGCAGAAGAAGGAGATGCCCACGCCAGCTAGTTCCTGCTGGTATTGGCTGAAGTTCTTGGGCCCCGTCAGCGGGCAGTCGCGGTTGAAGTAGGGATGCGTGTGCGCATCAATGATAGGGTAGTCAATCTCGGGTATTTGTCGAATCTTCCATTCCATGGTTTCCCTCGTCAAGGTTTTTCTCGTAGTATGTTGCAAGTGAGTATTTACTGCGCCTCCTGGTGCAGGTGCTTTGGCATGTATTTCCCCAATATCACGCAACCAATGTAGAAGACGATGTAGATGGTGAAGTATATGCGGTATGGAGTGAGTGGCTCCTGGTATGTGAAGAGGCGTATTGCCTTGTGTAGCAGAGGATTGAGTATGATTCCAAGGAAGCCTGGGATTACGCCGTGTATCATCAGCAGAAGGAATGTGCCTGGCATTTGCAGGCTGGGCGGTATTGAGATTGTGAAGTAGTTTGCCATTGCCATGGAGTAGAATATGCTCATGACGCCGTAGAGGACGGAGGGTATTGCGAACACGGCGATTGGCGCGTTGCCTGGCACCAGCCACCAGAATGCGCTAACGCACAGGAGCAGGGGATATGTCTTGAGCATGCAGTTGCGCGGCCCCCAGGCAAGCGCTGCCTTTTTGTAGAAGTATGCCGCAATGATGGCGACGCCGATTTCCAGGGAGTTGAACACCATTATCTGCGTTTCGCTGACGCCCAGGCCGTTTCTCAGTGCCAGAATGCAGTTTGGTATCAGGCATATCAGCGCCAGGTTCTGCACAATTCCTATGGCAAGCTGGCGGCGCATGGCGCGGAACTTCATTGCCTCCTTTATGCTGGGCAATAATGATTTGGAAAAATTCTGCTTCAGGCGGGGAAAATCACCCATCGTATAATAGCACACTGCGCATACTGACAGGAGCAACACGCTGATTAGCAGCAAAATGCCTATGTGACGCATGGCGGTGAAGTGCTTCAAATACCAGGCGATAAATACAAGTGATATGAAACTGCCGCCGAAACTGATATATGAGCGGTATGCGAAGAACTGTGGCATTTCGTCAGGCCGCAGCATTTCCTTCTGCAATGAATAGTACATTGAATTGGACATTGAACCCAATATGTTGATGAGCAATGCCAGGATAAACAAGACGCAAGCCGCTCCTTGGAATGAAAACAGCGCCAGCATGCTGACTGACAGGACGCACAGTGCCTGGATGAATTGCTGCACGCCCATTGTGTGGCTTGCCCCGAAACGGCTTACCGCCATGAATGTAATCGGCACGAAAAGGAAGCCTATGTAGGGGAATGCCCCGAATGACGAGGTCCATGCCTCTGGCAAGCCCAGCCTGGTGGCAAGCAAAATCAGCACAGCCTGCCCAGACAGGGCCGAGCCAGTGGCCAGCGCAAACATGGCGCAATACAGATTCTGAACAGGTCGCATCAAAGATTATCGCAGATTATAATAATATACTATTCAGTACTCTATATTGGGCACGGATTTGCTAATCCACAGATTTGCACAGATTATCACGGATTGTTTTCTAGATGAAATCAGTGAAGAACTGCGGAAATCTGTGGATGGAAGAAATGATTGCTATGCCAGTATGAGGGCGATGCCCTTCATGTTGCAGAAGTTTTCAAGGCGTTGCAGCCAGTCGCCGTAGGAGACGATGTAGTGCTGCCCCATCACATCCTGTATAAACTCATCTGCGTCATACTGGAACTTCATTTCCAGGGTGGGCAGTTGCGGCGCAGGCGGCGCCCAGCCGGCCTCTTCCCACTTTTCAGGCGTGACTGCGTCAGCCAAGGTAGCGTGCATGACGTATGTGCCGTCCACCAATGCCAGGCGTGCCAGCGTGACTTTGCCAGTGCGGACTTTGGACACATTCAGCAGGCCTTCGCCAAAGGAGCCGAAGGCATTGGGCATGACGGTGACTTTGCCATCCACCACGCATGGCGGCACATAGTCGGGGACGCCCATGAGCGCGCTGTCCTTGGTGAATTCGTAGAATTCCATATATGCGGGCACCTGCCCAGTCAGTTTGTGCATTATCATTTGCGTGACTGCACCATGGGAATCGTTCTCTGGCACGGTGGGAATGTCCACCAGCTGGTGAAGTAGAGTGAGCGCGCCTGCGGGGGCGAACTTAAGGAGTTTCTTTACGCCGTCCACATCGCAGAATGAGAACGCCTGGTATTTCCTGTCGTTGATTTTGTCCCTCATGGCCAGTGCCAGCCTTACCGATGCCTCCACTGTGCCAGGCTGTGGCTGGCGCGTGAATTCCCAGTTCGCCTTGATGTAGTCGCATTTTTCCTCCACCTCGTCCACGCTTAGCGCATCAGAGAGTTCCTGCAATTCATACAGGTCGAAATGCTCGATTTCGGGGCCGATGACAGTTTTCAGCGATGTGCCTTCATAGAGTGTGCCGTATAGTCTCATGTCCCTGTATCCGCACATGCCCGCCACTGCGTTCTGAAGATTTGCCGATGCCGCCGCCGCGAAGATGAAGTCCGCCGCCTCGTCATAGCGCGGTTCGCTGCCCTTCATGTTCACCAGATACTTGAAATTGTATCCCATTTGCTGGAGTGGCAGGCGCAGCGCGGTTGTGCCCGCCTGGTCCGCCGTGGTGACGAA
>JAFYGL010000257.1 GCA_017543165.1 Victivallales bacterium
CTCCACCTGGCGCATCGCCACGATGAAGGCAGGTTCCTTCTCCTCGGAATGGGCCGTGCTCCAAAGCACAACGCGCTCCTCATGCTCCTTTTCCGCCTTCTTGTCCCTCTTGGGCTGGGCATGGCCGTGCCCGTCATCCTCGGGTTCTTCCTCTTCCTCCTCGTGATGGCCCTCCCCATCATGCCCGCCAATTACAATAGTCTGCACATGCTCCACGGGGAAGCGCTGCATGCGCTCAAACGGCGCTGGCAACTTGAAATAGAGGCCTGGAGGCAATGGCTCCTGGGACAGGACCTTGCCAAAACGCTCCTTGATACCGTTCTCCTCCGTGCTTACAACCACCACGCAGGTCTGCAGCCAAAGGGCTATTGCCATGATTACCAGCAACGGCACAACCGTGCGTTCCAGAAAACGGTAGAACCATGCCTCGGATACCTGGAAGCCGAACTGGTAGTCCAGCGAGGCGGCCACATTGCGCGCCACGCCGCCAGGCTCCGTGAACAGCGCCAGTATGCGGCTTTCCGGCAAGGGGCGCTCCGCTTCGCCAGGCATTCTTGGACGGTAGAACTCTATCACAAAACTGAACACCAGCTCAATTGCAAGAATGAACAGCACCACCATCGCAATACGGGCGACCGTAATGTCCGCCGTATCGACTGCCTTGCCGAAGAACTCCAGGAAAAGGGCGATGCCAGCCGCCAGGAAAAGGAAGCCGGTGAAGAACAGCCAGGCACCTGCGGGACGCAGCCAGCGGCATCCTGCCTCGCGGCTCGCACCCACGAAGAAACTGCCTGCAATCAGCACGCCAATGCAGCAGCAGACGCCCAATATGGCCAGCGGCATGGGATTCGCCGCCTGCGCGAATGCCTCCGCACGCCCCCAGTTGCGCCAGGTCACCAGGCAGAACAGGCACTCGATTATACCAAGAAGCACGGTTATCGTGGGGACGGCGTATTTCACAAACTGGTTGTTGGCCTTCGTGGCGAGCCTCACCGCCTCGTCCGCGTCGCTGAACAATTCCGAATTGCCATGTTCCCTGCGGTATTCCGCCACGCCCAGTTCCTCCAGCGCCTGATTGCGGGCAAACGAACAGCGCCAGGCGCCCAGCAGACCAAATAATATCACATTGGCGGCAGCCACCAATGCGGGTATCATGGCCGAGCAGTTGCCCCCGTTCATTATCACCACGCCGATTATAAACAGCACGGCGCCGACTGCTGCGATTCCCCAGCAAAGGTTGCGTGGGCGAGTACTTGTGTCAACACTCATCTAAAGTCTCCATAATATGTTAATTGCACATAAACATTAGAAACAGGCGTAGTATATATTTTAACAAACTTTTTTCAACATGGCAAGAGCATTTTTCCCACAGCCAATTCCATGACTTGCTCAATCGTAATCGGCCAGCACTGCTGCTTTTCAAATTGGATGATTTGTAAATATACCTTTACCATATTATAGTGCCCCTCATTTTCTAACGGGATAATTTCAAAACCAAATCCAGTGCTTTGCCTTTGCCCTGCTTCAACACGGGTTAGCGCCGCTTCGGCGCTCGCATTGGCGGTCTTGAAATCAGCTCTAGCACTTAATTGATTTAATTCGAATGCAGGTGCGTTGAAGTTTTGGAGATGTTTTGCTGCGATTTGAGCCTCGCGTGCATTCGCACGCAAGGCGAAGCTCGCAGCAAGCACAGCCCAAAAGAACAATGCAGATGTGAACGAATTGAATCAATTAAGCACTAGCTTATATGGTAATCGCTCTGCATGAGAGCCTGCCCTCATGGGGAACAGAGCAACGGCAATATATTAAGGAGGTAATTGAAATGCGCAGATTTTTGACATTTTTTCTTTTGCTGTCCCTGGGCGCCTTCGCGGCATTCGAGTTGTTTGACAAGGCGCCCGTGCAGGGCACGCTCCGCGAAGGGGCGGAACTGGCGGGGAAAGGCGGGCAGGACGGCAGCGGCGTCCTGAAGATAAACGGCATGGCAAAGGCTGCGCAGTACGGCTATTCCTACCGTTGGGAAAAGGTGGAGCCAGGCAAGCAGTACGGCATCAGTTTCGTCACGTTGCCTGCGGACAACTTCACTGGCAGCGCAATGCTGATGGTCAACTTCGCGGACGACAACTGGAAAATTGACAGGAGCAAGTCCCGCAACCAGGCAATAAACTGCACAAAGGGACGCTGGATGCACAAGCAGTTCATCTTCACAATCCCTGATGGCTTCACCAAATGCGAGGCGACTGTCCGCCTGGACAAGGTGCCAAAGGACAGCTATCTCCTGCTGGACAACCTCCGCGCCGCAAATGTCACCGATGACAAGGGCTTCTTCAAGGCAAAATTCCTGGACACCATCTTCGACAACTGGACCTTCCTGGGCCAGCATCATTTCGAGCACTATTCGCTGGGGCCAGGCGCCGCCGTGGTGCTGGACTGGAAACAGGCAAAGGCAGGTGAATCTTTCCTGGAAATACACGGCGACGGCAGCAAGATGCAATACCCGCTGGTGATCTACAATATCGCTGTGATGCCGGAAAGGAACTACCGCTTCTCCTGCTGGTACAACGCCAGCAAGCACTTTGACGCTGGTATCAAGACCTTCATGTTCGAGTGCATGGACGCAAAACGCAAGCATCTGGCGCAGCCGCGCGTAAGTGTGCGCTCGACAAAGGGCGAATGGAAGGAACTGGTCTATGACTTCAAGACACCAGCAAACGCCTCGCTGCTGGACATCATGTTCAACATGCGCCTCTTCCCCAAGGACGCAGTAATCCGCTTCGACCAACTCAAATTCGAGGAAGGCAATGTGGGGCCCGACCTGAGGCAAAACTTCACGCCATCGGAAAAGACAATGCGCCTGGCCTGCCCCGTCCTGGGCGACCTGGGCGAAATCACCGCTGTGAAAAACCTCTATGAAATCCGCAGGATGGACGGAACTGTTTTCCGCAAGCTGGAAAGCCCTGCCAACCAGGAACTTGTCATAAAACTGGATGATTATCCAGACGGGGAATACATGCTTCACGCAAAGGTGCAACTTTCTGACGGCAAGGAAATGGAGGCGGAGGCCAGGCATTTCGGCATATACAAGGACCCATACTGGAAAAATGAACTGGGCGTCCTAAAGGACTCCGACGAGGCGCCCAAGCCATGGCGCAACCTCGCCCGCAAAGGTAATACAATAAGCGCATGGAACGCCAGTTTCGATTTTGGAAACACCCTGGAACTGGCACAGGTAACAGAAAATGACGGCGCAAAGTTGCTGAAACGAAAGGTGGCAGTGCTGGTGAACAACGAGCCTCTGGCGGCCACAGGCAAGATTAAATGGACCGACGGGCATGCACGCACCGCGGGCACAGTGCCAGTGGCAACAAAGCACCTGAAAGGCACGCTCAAGATGACAATGGACTACATGGGCTTCGTCCGCTACGGCCTGGAAATACAGGAGGCCGCCGCCGACATGGACAATGTATGCGTGGACTATGCGGTAAACGACGTGGAATTCGTGCACCGCTCCGATGGCTCATGGAGCGAAATCGGCGCACTGGACCTGAAGGTGGACAAGCACTGGGAGACAAAGCGCCGCTACCACGAAATGATGCTGGGCAACGTGGACAGGGGCATCGCCTGGTACTCGCCAAAGTCATATCCAGCAGTCAGCGACTTTGACAACATCGTCACATCAGCCGACCTGAATGGGGACTTCCGCGTGCGCCTGGTCAATGCGCCATTGAAGACGGACAAGTGCAACAAGCTGGAGTTCGCCCTCATGCCATGGCCATTCCGCCCCGTTGCGGACAACTGGAAGCGCCTCCGCTTCCGCGCCTTCGACTTCAGCAACTTCAACATGCTGAGCAGCATGAAGCCAGTGAAATACGCAGGAATGCCAGCCAGCAGAGATGACAAGATGACAATGGATTACGCCGCAAAGCCTGGCTGGACACTGTACCAGATTCCATTCTACATCACGGACACCATGCCCGAATACCGCTACTTTGAAAGCGAATGGCAGGGCTTCCCCGCCAGGTACTATGTGCTGAAGGCCTTCGGCAAGGGCGCTAAAATGCGCAAGTGCGACATGCGAAACCGCCTCTGGCAGGACATGTACTGCTACATGTGCAACCAATACCTTAAGAAATTCCCCTGGTTCGGCTTCTACTATGACTGCTATGGCTCTGACCTGCTGAACATGAACGGCGAGCAATTCCACCCGTCATTCGAGACACGCCAGTTCCACGAAAGAATCTACCTCACCACAAACCAGGCTCGCCCAGGCTTCTTCACCATCACACATGCAGGCGGCCAGCAGGCTTGCACTTCCGCTGGATTCACAGACGTCACACTAATGGGCGAACAATACCGCGCACCATGCATGGTGCACAAATACTATCTTGACTTCCTCACGCTGGACCAGTTCCGCTACGAAAACGCTGTGCGCATCGGGCCAGACAGAATGTTCCTGCCACAGTACCGCCAGCCTGACAAAATCGCCTCCACCGAAGTGGCCACACACGCGGCTGGCCTCGCCTTCCTGCACAACTGCATGCTGTTCCCCAGCTTCATTAACAACGATGTGCTCAAGCGCTCAATCCGCTGGCTCTATGCTTTCGGCCTGGAGGACGCCACATTCTTCCCCTACTGGAAGAGCAATCCACATGGCGCCACCACAGGCGACAAGACTGTGCCCATCAGCTACTGGATGACTTCCAAGGGCTTCTTCGCCACAATACTCAACGCCACAAAGCAGCCCAAAAACATCAAGGTCATACTGCCGCAAAACACAACAAAAACCACCATCCTCAACCCGCTGGACGGCAGCGAGACGCCTTTCTCCAATGGAAATGAACTGTCTCTCCCACCATACATGGCGGTATTCATCAAAGGCGAGCGCTAGAGTATCTTTGATAAAACACACACTACATATAGTGCGCACGAAAAATAATTCACATATTTAGTGGTAATTTTCAAGAAAGCAGTTTGCTTTTATGGAAATTGCCGTTAAATTACCGCACATTGTTTTTTTTTCAATCGTGCATTTAACAAAAAACTGGACAAAAAACTGGTTTGAACAAATGAAGACATTTCTACCGAAAGTTGACGAAATCGAGCGGAAATGGTACGTGGTGGATGCCACAGGCCTGGTGCTCGGAAGACTGGCAACCAAAATCGCCATGAAACTGCGCGGCAAGGACAAGCCCACATTCACCCCCCATCTGGACTGCGGTGACTTCGTGGTCGTAATCAATGCTGACAAGGTCGCCCTCACAGGCAAAAAGGCCACTGACAAGACTTACGAGGACTATTCTGGCTACATGAGCGGTCGCAAAGTCCAGACTGCTGACGTGGTGCTGGAAAGGAACCCCACCCGCATCATCCGCGATGCAGTATGGGGCATGATGCCAAAGGGTCGCCTGGGCCGCGCTCAGTTCGCCAAACTGAAGGTCTATGCAGGTCCCGAACATCCACACGCTGCACAGCAGTGCGAAGTATGGGATGTTAAGCTGAGCTGAACAAATCAACAAAGGGAAAATAAACAGGCATAGCCAGAGGTTTTAATATGACAGAAGCAAACGAAGTGATACACGCAATCGGTCGCCGCAAGTGCGCCAGTGCCAGAATTCACATGAAACCAGGCACAGGCAAAATCACAGTCAATGACCGTGACTTTGAAGAATATTTCACCACGCCACAGGTTCGCGGCTACGCGACACAGCCATTGGTCCTCACTGGAACAACCGCTGATTTTGACTTTTTCATCCGCATCAGCGGCGGCGGCGTCTCAGGCCAGGCTGGCGCAGTCAGGCACGGCATCGCCCGCGCACTGGAAATCTACAAGCCAGAATTCCGCAAGGTCCTCAAGGGCGCAGGCATGATGACCCGCGACCAGAGAGAGAAGGAACGTAAGAAGCCAGGTCGCCCAGGCGCACGCAAACGCTTCCAGTTCTCCAAGCGTTAATCCTACACGCAATCCAAGCTCCGCCACAAGCGGAGCTTTTTTGTTGTTGTTTTGGGGGAGGGGGAAGGGCCGCTGGCCCTTCCCCCTCCCCCAAGCCCCCACCTCTATCCCTTACTGCGCGCTTTCCATTTTCGCCTGCGGCGAAAATGGAAAGCGCGGGTAATGTATAGATGTTGTTGTTTTGGGAAGAGGAAAAGACAGTAGGAATCTTCGCTAATTGTGTGACTTGCAATAGCCCGTAGTAGCGACGGCCTTAGCGAAGCGTACCTCGCCGTCGCACCAGTGACGAGCTTATCGCTACTAAAACACGCTTCTCGCAAAGAACGGCAATAGCGACAGCA
>JAFYGL010000258.1 GCA_017543165.1 Victivallales bacterium
GATTTGCAGGTACATTGTTGCTTGCCTGTGTATGGTTCTACCTCCATCCTGATGCGCGGCCAATGGCCGCGCAAATCAACCATACAGGTGGAAATTATTTGGGTAGATTCTCCTGTATGAAAGTTCTGAGTGTCAGGTGTGTGGCAGCCGTGTCTGTGCTTGATGTATCAAGAATATAGACAGACCAGTTCTGGGCGGGGGAATACACCGCTCGGAAGAGCAGGAAACTGGCTGTGGAGTATTTCCTGTTGCTGTACCACTGCCAGAAAATGCGCTTTTCGCCGTTTCGTTCCACGATGTATTCCTGCACATCCATTGGCTGCATTTCGCCTTCCTGCGGCAGGTGAAGGGTATGTTCCTCCAGGATTTGGTAGCCGCTTACGCGCAGGCAGTAGGTGCTGGGGTGTATCTGGTGGATGTTGTCAATTTTGCTGACGGTCAGTACCTGGATTACATTGCCTGTTTGGTCATTGAAAGTAAAGCGCTTGATATTGCTGTCGCCGAAGAATTGTCGGTCGCCTGCCGAGACAGCGTCTTGCACTCCTCTGAAATGCTGGGAGATTAGTCCATCAAACACAGGGAGCAGTGGTGGCTGGCGCGAGGTGGCATGTCCATGTACCACATACGCGTCTGCAACCAATATCGCCAGGCCCGCGAATGCCAGAGCCTCAATTTTCAGGCGTTGAATGCGGAGCATGGCGATGCATGGGAACAGTATTGACAGCAGTGCCGCCAGGATGGATTTCAGCACTATGCCGTCTTTTGGAAAAATCGTGGAAAGGATGATGCCGATGCTGGGGCATGAAAGTGCCAGCATGCCGCAGCCAGGCAGTAGCAGCAGTGCCAGCCTCAAGCCATACAGGCAGCAGGCCAGTGTGTATGGCAGCAGTATTCCACCCATCAGGAAGGCCAGGTGTATGTGCTTTATGGCGCCAAAGAGCAAGAGAAGCACTGCGGGAATCAGGCATGCGAACCGCCAGGCGCTTGAGCCAGTGGCCTTGGGTAGATTGTCATTTATTGAGGCGATGATGCCAGCAAGCAAGAGCAGCAACAGAGCCAGAATGAGGAAGCACCAGTTCCAGCGCTCGGCTGGTGAAATTGCCATGGCGTGGAACACGTATGGCAGTTCCCAGATAAAAGGGAGCATCGCCAATGCCAAAGACAGGATTTTCCACGGCTTCTTCATGCCCTGTTCTCTTTTTCCTGGGGTTTGTTGTCAAAATTGAAGAAAAGGGAACTGAACCAGATAAGAAGGGAAGTCACGACTATGAACAGGCATCCCAGCAGAAAATGCGGCGTTTGCTCGAATACTTTCTCACCCATTATGGTGAAGAGGCCGAATGTCAGCAACTGGCGCAGTGCGTTGCCGATGATGATCCATATCAGTAGCAGCGAGGCCCAGCTCCATTTTTTCCAGGCAGGCGATTCGCTTTTCCTGGCGATAAGGTATTCCAGGAAAAAGAGCAGGCTAAGCAGGGATATGCCGCTGCATGCGTCTGTTATGGTGATTGCCTGGTCATTCCAGAAGAGCGTGGTGTCTTCAAAGGTGACTGGCACCATGAAGAGGCGTGCCAGGGATGCGGATGCGGCGGTTGAAACAAGGCGCATTGGATAGCTGAATTCCAGCAGCAGGTATTCGTACAATGGCAGTATGACGATGGCAAGCAGGAACAACGGAAATAACGAGAGGGCGGGTTTTGCTCCGTCACAGCGCAGTGACAATGCGCTTGCCAGCAGGAATATGGCGCTGTTTTTGCAAAGGGTGCGTCCCATGCCCAGCTCTTCAGCGGACAGGCGGGAGGAGAGCAGCATGACCAAGCCCGCTACAATGAGCAGAATCCAGCTCGCAATGCGGCTTTGTTTCGTTGGGGCGGAACTCATTGGGCGGCGCAGCTGGTCGTATGCTCCCAGAAACAGAAGTGCCAGGAGAAGTGCGCCTTCCTCCCAATGGGTACGCCCCCACAGGCAATATTCGATGATGCCAAAAAGGCAGGCGCAAAACAGGACAACAGTGCTTCCCTTTATTGCTTGCAGGTTCTGCCTTATGGCATTCCAGTTTTCACTCATCGTCATTGCTGATTGTGCTCGCCCATTTTCTCAAGGTATTCCTTGGCGCATTTGTTGTCTGGTTGAAGAGCCTGTAGGCGGCGTATAGTCTTGCGGCAGGAGGCCGTGTCATCTTCTTTATATGTGGATTCGATGATTTTCTCAAGGCTGTCCACCAGTATTGCCTTCTCGGTTTCGCCTGGAACGTCGTTGGGAATCAGCGCGGCTGCCTGCTCGAAGTTGTTCATCCCGTAGTGGCGTATGCCATAGACAGTCTGCACCAGCATTGATTTCGGGTTTTTCTTGTAGGCGTTTGCTGCATGTTCCAGTGCCTGCAATGGCTCGCCCTGTTGTGCGAAGATTTCCGAGAGGTTGAGGTCGATGAGGGCATTGTTCTCGCTATGGGGGAGCATGGCAAGGTAAATGGCTTTTGCCCGTTCAAACTCTTTGGACAATGCCAGGCAGATGGCCAGTGGCAGAAGTATCTCGCAGTCCTCTGGCTTGTCAGCTGACAGGCCCTTCTCCAGCTGCTTGGACGTCAGCATTTTAGTGGCTTTTTCAATGTCGCCATAGCGGCGTTCCATTTCGAATTGCGCAATTTCAGCCAGTTCGGGGAATGCCGCCGCCGCATTGAGGGCCTCCTTGTTTCCTGTACGGATGCCAAAGCCCAGGCAATGTTTGGCGGTGCTCAGCGATTTGTCCTCCTTCATCATGGTCTGGATTTCCTGGAATGCCTTGTCCAGTAGCATTTGGCGTTCCAGGAATAGAGCCTTGCGAAAGCGTTCCTGCGCGGGAGTGCTGCTGGTTGAGATCATCTGGTCGTAAATGTCAAGGGCACCCTGGCGATCCCCCTTTGCAAATGCAAGCCTAAGCCTTTGGTCCTGGAAAAATTGTTCTTTGGGGAACAGTTTGCATGCGTCCTGGAGAAGTCTCTCGGTGATGGTTCCGCGCCTCATCTGGTCCATTACCACAATCTGCCAGCAGAGCAGTTCTGGTGGCTTATGGGCGAGGAACAACTGCGCCAGCCTGGCGGCGTCTTCCAGCTTGTCCTCCTCCAGTGCC
>JAFYGL010000024.1 GCA_017543165.1 Victivallales bacterium
ACTGTGGACTGTGGTCTGTGGACAAAAAAAAAGGGCTGTTGCAAAACTACCTAGATCCCTAGATACCTAGTTTTGCAACAGCCCATTTCTTGAAATTTGCATTTCAATCTAGAGGTCAAATGACCTCTCTAATCAAAATCACTTGCAACACTCGGCGTCCTTTTTGCAGCAGTCTGGCTTGGCTTTGCAGCAGTCTGCGCCCTTCTTGCAGCAGTCTGCGCCCTTCTTGCAGCATTCTGGCTTTGCCTTGCAGCAATCAGGCTTCGCACAGCATTCGGCTCCCTTCTTGCAACATTCGGCGCCTTTCTTGCAGCAGTCTGGCTTCTTGCAGCACTCGGCGCCTTTCTTGCAGCACTCTGGCTTGGCACAGCACTCCTTCTTTGCCTTGCAGCATTCCTTCTTTGCCTTGCAGCATTCCTGCTTTGCCTTGCAGCATTCCTTGGCACCACCATTTTCAACTGCGGCAAAAGTGGCCGCGGCAATTAGCATCACTGCAAAAAACACTGACATAAATCTCTTCATAACTCTACCCCTGTTTTGTTTGTGGCTTGCTGACTGAAGGAACATCGCTCCAGTCAATGCTATAATTTTATCGACAAAAAAGAATGGGGCGGAATATATGACTATTTTGGTAATTTTCAAATTCAAAGCAATATTGACGCTAATATATTGTTGCCTTTTTATGCTTATATAGTATATTGCAGCAACATTACTATTTTAATCATGTTAATAACAATCCAGGAGACAGACCATGGATATCACCAATGAGATTCTCGAATTGAAAGCCAGGAGAAATGCCCTGATTCTCGCCCACAACTACACCCGTCCCGAAATACAGGACATAGCAGACTTCGTGGGGGATTCCCTGGAACTGTCCCGCAAGGCGGCGGAATGCCATGCGCCTGTGATTGTATTCTGCGGCGTGCGCTTCATGGCCGAAACAGCCAAACTTCTCTCGCCTGAATCCACCGTGCTTCACCCCAATCCGCAGTCAGGCTGCCCAATGGCGGACATGGCCTCGCCAGAGGAAATACGCAAGTACCGCGCAGAGCACCCAAATACAACGGTCGTCGCATACGTCAACACCCCGGCAGCCACCAAAACCGAAGTGGACATCTGCTGCACCAGCGGCAATGCCGAAAAACTGGTCGCCTCGCTGCCCCAGGACAAACCACTGCTTTTCCTGCCAGACGCCAACCTGGGCGCAAACATCTCCGCAAAACTCGGACGGCAAATCGAACTCTGGCCAGGATACTGCCCCACCCACAACAAAATCCTGCCAGAACACATCACTGAAGCACGCAGGCGCCATCCAAACGCCCTCGTGCTGGTCCATCCAGAATGCCTGCCCGCCGTAGTGGCATTGGCGGACCAGGCACTCTCTACTGGCGGCATGCTGCGCTTCGTACATGGTTCACCCCACAATGAATTCATCATCGGCACAGAATGCGGAATACTGCACCGCATGCGCAAGGAAAATCCAGGGAAACTGTTCCATCCCCTTGAGCCAGCGGTCCTCTGCCCGAACATGAAGCGCATAACACTGGAAGACGTGCTTGCCTCCCTACGGGATATGAGCCCCACTGTGGAACTGGATGAAGAGATACTGCGCCGCGCACGCACTCCGATAGACAAGATGCTCAAGGCACATTGACAAAACCATCTTGCCTTCACAACAGTTATCCCAATGGGGCGGCAGGGGGTTCGGGGGGGGCGGCAGCCCCCCGTCGTTCGTAAGTTTCTAGAACTGGTACTGTGCACTCAGGACAAAGCCATCGCCCACGCCCAGTTTGCTGTCCCTGTCCTTGTTGCCAGTGTTCACGTACGCGCCCACCAAAGTCAACTGCTTCGTGACAAACCAGGCCACATGCCCGTTCCAGTATTCCGAGTTGTCGATATTGTCCCCCACGTTTATCCCCTGGCGATACTCAATGCCAATGGCCACATTCTCGCTGGGAAGCACGTCGATATTGGCAAAAACGCCCGTCCCATAGTGATTGTGCCCCACCACGCCATAGACCACTTCGTCGCTGCGCTGCACGCCAGCCGACACCAGAACTGGGACTGGAAGCTGCGTGATGAGCTTGCTTGCCACGATGTAGTAGTTGATGCCCGAATGCTCCAGGCCCAGCGCATCCGTCGTGTTGCTGTCCGTATGGCGGTATTTCACGCCAAGAGCAATCGCTGGCGCCCAGTTTGTGTCAAAGGCGTTCTCGTCCAGCAAGCGCACCTTCAATCCCAATGTGTTGGCCTCGATGTTGTTGTCGCCATAGTCCTTCGCGTTCACCAGATTGTAGGCGTAGCTCAACTCTACGCGATTTGCAATGCTGAGGGACACGCTGTAGGAACTCCACTCGATGTTGCTGTCCGTCAGTTTTACATACCATGCGCCAAACTGTGGCTTGCTTATCCACTCGTTGTCCTCAATCTTCAGCCCCGATGTGTAGGCCAGCGGATTGAATGCTATGCCCCCCGCGCCATCCAGACTGTTAAGCGGAACACCCGCCCATGCCGTTCCAATCAATGCCAATGCCCAAATCGCCAAAAATGCCTTTGTGAAAATGTTCTTCTTCATGTTGCCATCTCCTGTTGATAATGCTTGGTAATCTTTTACTACTTTGATAGTAGTGTTTCTTTTGAAAACGCGCATACTATACGCCTTATTTTTTACTTTGCAAATAAAGACTACCAAAAAAGTTGATTTTTATTTAATAACAAGCCATTTCCACGCACAAAAAAAGGGGCAAAGGAACATTTGTCCCTTTGCCCCATGAAAAAACACCCTTCCTGGAGAGCAGAGCCTTACGCAGTTTTCACAGACTCAACTTCAAAACATTCACAGTGCGGTTTATAATCAATTTCGGCAAAGTCAGCAATCCATGCTCATCGACCACTGCGATGCCCTTCTGCCTTCCGAAAGTCCATGCGACATGCTCACCTGGCTCATGCCTGAAGTTTTGCAAGCGCCTGAGAGTGACATCGGCGGACGCCTGCTCAGGAATTGGAAAAACCGTCTTGATATCTGCATCAACGAAAATCTTCATGGAAAAGGAATCCTTCCTGTCGCTTAGATTATTCCAACGGAAGAAGGCATTGACCTGACCTGATTTTTCTGCAGTTTCTGGATGCTCCCAGGGATTCAAGTCGTCGCTGGTTGCATTGGTGAATACGGGATACGCCTGGTTCCTGCGCACGGAAAGCCAATCAAAGGAATGAACCAGATCGTTTTTGGCAAGTATGGTGCTGTTGGCGTTCGCATGGCCGAAATTTCCCCAATACCCAAACAGCATATATCTATGCTCCCTCATGTATTTGTAGTATTTACCATGTCCGGCAGACCAGGCGTCATTCTGCCCCGAGTAGTCAATGCACACTGGCGGCTCTGGCATGCCCTCGCCTGCCATGGCCATGCGGTCCAACGCATGTTCCACGCCTGCGGGGACATTGACCTTGACCGCCGCAAAAACATCGCCGCGGCACATCCCAATTCCAAGGGCGCCGCTGCCCCCCATGGAATTGCCGCAGAGATATACACGTTCTTCATCGACGGGGTAATGTTTCTTCACCCACTCAATAGTGGCCAGGACCCTTTTCTCCACAGGCTGCATCTCCGTCCTGCGTTCAGGCCTCCCCTCCCCTTTTGCATTTATGCCGCCCCACCAGAAATCTTCCTCCGCATTTTCACGGCAGTCCAGATACAATCCGAACATATCGTCAGGCGTACGGTAGATATCATGGTTGTCAGGCGCAAATGTACATCCCAGGCAGGAATACAAGTCATGCCCAGCCGAATGGAGCACAACATACAAGCCATGCCTGCGCCTGCGCTTCAGCGGATGGATGACAGCAAAGGAATCCACCTGGTTCCTTCCACCCCATTCAGCCACGGCTTCATGATGGAAAAACTCCAGCCGCCGCCCGCGGCTGATGCCGTCCTTTATTGGATTAAAGTGTTTATTCATATTTCACCTGTACTATGTTAACCAAGAGAACAGACTCACAATGTCCCATCAAGAACCTACCCTCATGGGGGAAGAGAGCAAATTTCAAATCGTAATTGCTTTTCTAAAGATTTTTCCACATCGCTCTGTTCCCCATAAGAAAATCCAACGTATAATGTAGCCGATATAATGCGTTTTTCATTTGCTACAATGCAAAAAGGCTAATAGCCCCATAGTGCGACCGTAATCGGTCACCTCCCCGCAGTGACGAAGGGACTAAGAGACGAAGGGACGAAGGGACGAAGAGACGAAGGGACTAAGAGACGAAGGGACGAAGAGACGAAGGTAACAAGCCTTGTTTTCTTTATCATTCCTCGTACCATGTCCCTCCGTCCCTTCGTCACTGGGGGGAACCGATTACTGGGCGACCGTATTGCCTCACCGATTGATATTGGAAAGGCTTGGCACGGTGCAACTACTTGCGGCTTCCGCTGCTTGTTCTGTTCGCGGCGATACCATCGCCGCGAATAGTTGTGCCCATTCAGCACCATGCCAATATCATTCGGGGAAGCAATACACTGCACCCTTCCACATTGACACGCTTTGCGCCCCATTCATGCGCGACACACCATTCATGCGAGACATTATCCCGCCCCATTCACGCGCGACATTATCCCGCCCCATTCACGCGCGACACCCCATTCATGCGAGACATTATCCCGCCCTCTTCACGTGCGCGTACATTATTTGGGTAACATCCCCATTTGGGTAACATCCCCCACCCACCATCCGCTTCTAACATAGCCTTGGAAAACCAGGTATGCAAGCGGGAAAAACAAGATGTATTCATTACTACACTTTTATAGGAAAGTCACTAAAAAAACACTTTTTTATAGGAACGCTCTGTTCCCTATGATAATAGGCAATTACTGGGACACATGGGACCAATACTCTTCACTTAAGGAAATCTGCGCCAGTTGCGTGCCTTGCGGCAGTCCGTAGTAGCGACGGCTTTAGCGCAGCGTACCTCGCCGTCGCACCAATGGCACGCTGTAGTGCTACTATCGCCCCTTGCGAGGTGTGTGCTTTTCGCAATGAAAGTCCCGCCTTTGGTGCGACGGCGAGGTACGCTGCGCTAAAGCCGTCGCTACTACGGACTGCCGCAAGGCACGCAACTGGCGCAGATTTCCTTAAGTGAAGAGTATTGGTCCCGTAAGTCCCACAAGCCCCAGTGAGAACCTGCCCTAACGGGCGCATAGTCATTCAATAAAAAACTTCCCAGTAATACAATAACAATCATTTTATATCGTTTATTGAACACAAAAAGCAAAATGCCATTTTTGTGCAAGCAAGTTGAAAAAGAAGTGAGGCAAGTTAGATTTATGGACAAATCATCAAGAGGCAAGAAGAAGCTGCTGCTGGTGTCATGCGCAGGGCTTGACTTATACCTGGCACAGCGGAGCAAAACGCTGGCGGCCATGGATTTCCAGCCATTGCGGCCAGTGTTTCCTGCGGTGACATGCACGGCACAGGCAACCATGCGAACTGGGCTGCCACCCGCCGAAAGCGGCATTCTCAGCAATGGCCGCTACGACAGGGAGGAATGCAAAGCCACCTTCTGGAGCCAGTCCGCCAGGCTGATGCCACGCCAGCGAATCTGGGACAAGCTGCGCAGCCACGGCGGGCGCGTGGCGGTGCTTTTCCACCAGCAAAGCCTGGGTGACTCGGCGGACATAGTCCTGTCCCCAGCACCCATCCACAAGCATGGAGGCGGCATGGTGGAGGCATTTCATGCAAAGCCAGCCATTCTGCCTGCACAACTCAAGCGCATGACAACGGAGGCATTCCGCTTGCGCAAATACTGGGGGCCACTTGCATCTGCGGAAGCAGGCGCATACAGTGCAGAAGCCACAGCCGCTGTGATGGAACTTTATGCACCTGAACTGGTGATGTCATATCTGCCTGACATGGACTATTGCCTGCAAAGGGAAGGGCCGCAAGGCAAGCACGTGGAACGCGAACTGGAGTATCTTGCAAACCACATCAGATACCTACTGGACGCGGCGGATGAACTGGGATATGAAGCGGTATTCTGGGGCGACTACTCCATAGTTCCTGTTTCAAGGCCAGTCTATCCCAACAAGGTGCTGCTAGCGGCGGGGCTGTTTGCAGTCAGGGAAATCAATGGCAGGCAATATCCCGATCTGTACGAGGCAAAGGCATTCGCCATGACCGACCACCAGGCGGCGCATGTATTCGTGAATGACAAGGCACTCATTCCGCAGGCAAAAGAACTGCTTGCCTCACTGCCTGGCGTGGAGGCGGCTCTCACGCCAGAGGAGGCTGGGCTGGCACATCCAAACTGCGGGGAACTGGTGCTGCTGGCAGAGGCAGACAGCTGGTTCGCATACCAGTGGTGGGACGATGACAGAATGGCCCCCGACTACGCAACTCACGTGGACATCCATTCTAAAATCGGATACGACCCGTGCGAGCTGTTCTGGAAAATCCCGTTTTTCAGCACGGCGACAGACTGCAATCTGGTACGAGGCTCACATGGACGGGCCGACGCGCCAGCTGCATTCCACGCTTCACGGGGCATTGATTTGCTATACAGCGCAAAAACGCTGCCAGAACTGGCGGCAATGATAAAAGACGAGGTTATTGGATAATGTTGGTACTTGGCATTGAAAGCAGTTGCGACGAAACCGCAGCCGCATTGGTGGAGGATGGTTTCACCGTACGCTCCAGTGTGATTTCCTCACAGATAGCAAAGCATGCGCAGTTTGGCGGCGTTGTTCCCGAACTGGCGGCAAGGGAACACCTGAAGAACATCGCGCCCGTGGTGGAAAGCGCACTAAGGGAAGCAGGCGTGAGTCTGAAGGACATCGACGCGGTGGGCGTCACGAATCGTCCAGGCCTGGTGCCTGCCCTGCTGGTGGGCAATGCATACGCCAAGGGGCTTGCCGCGGCGCGAAACATACCCATCGTGGGCATAAACCACTTTCTAGGACACATTTACGGCGCCTTCCTGGAAAACAAGGAATTGCTGGAAGACGAAGGCAATTTCCCTATTCTTGCGCTGGTGGTGTCAGGCGGGCATACCGCAATCGTGAAGATTCCCGCCGACGGCAAGGCCAGCATCCTTGGCTCCACACTGGACGACGCCGCAGGAGAGGCGCTGGACAAGGCGGCGAAGGCAATGGGACTGCCCTACCCTGGCGGCCCCGTCATAGACAGGCTCTCCAAGGAAGGCAATCCTGCCGCTTTCGCATTCCCGCGCTCATTGACTGGCGCGGCAGGCAAGGCGGTCAGCCCAGAACACAGGTTCGACTTCAGTTTCAGCGGCGTAAAAACCTCGCTGCTATATGCGCTCAAGGGTGATGAATCAATCGCGCAAACACGGCTGAATGATTTGGCCGCCAGTTTCCAGGAAGCGGTGATAGATGTGCTGGACATGAAGTCCAGGGACGCGGCAAAGGCCATCGGCGCAAAGGTGGTATGCCTGTGCGGCGGCGTGGCTTGCAACAGCCGCCTCCGTGAAAAAATCGCCGCTTCCTGCCAGAAACGAGGAAGGCGCTTCGTATGCGCGCCGCCAAAATACTGCACAGACAACGCTGCCATGATTGGCGGTCTTGCCTGGCACTATCTCAAGCACGGCGGCAATGCTGACGTATTTGGAATCAACGCACGCCTGGAGTCATCGCTAGGCACCCTGCCCTTCGCACCCTTGGCATA
>JAFYGL010000259.1 GCA_017543165.1 Victivallales bacterium
AAACGAGAAATCTGGAATATTGAATACATCATACATGGTGCAAACTCCTTAATGCGGGGCTCCTGCCAAGGCAAGCTGGGTGTGCCTGCTGGCGCACATCCTACCTCTTGAATTTGTTGATGCAGTCAATATACGCCTCCACCGAGGCGGTGACTATGTCGGTAGATGCGCCGAAGCCATAGTATGTGTTGCCTTCGCACTCCAGAAGTATGTGCACCTTGGCAATGTCATCCGAGCCGCTGCTGATGGATTGTATCGTGAACTCCCGTATTGTCATGCTGCGGCGTATGATTCTCTTCAACGCGCAGACCGCCGCGTCCACAGGACCGTTGCCAGTGGCGGTGGCGTCGAAACGCTCGCCTGAAATGCTCAGTTCCAGATAGGCCACCGCTTTCAGGTCCTTGCCGCTGGAAACCTGCAGATGCTCCAGTTTTATGGTATGGTTCTGCTTGTTCTGGACACCTGCGATAATCAGCAGGTCATCGTCCGTGATGTCCTTCTTGCGGTCTGCCAGTTTCAGGAATTTGTCGTATGCGGCAGTGAGCTGTTGCTCGTCCAGTTGTACGCCGAGAAGTTGCAGGTGGTGCCCAAGTGCGGCGCGCCCGCTGCGGGCGGTCAGCACCAGGTTGTTGTCGTCTATGCCCACATCCCTTGGGTCTATGATTTCGTATGTGAGCTTGTTCTTCAGGATGCCGTCCTGGTGTATGCCAGAGGAATGGGCGAATGCATTTCTGCCCACGATTGCCTTGTTTGCCTGGACAGGCATGTTCATCAGTTCGGTCACCATCCTGCTGGTGTTGAAGATATTGCGCGTATTGATATTAGTCTGCAATGCAATGTCATTGCGGCATTTCACAATCATTGCAATCTCTTCCAGGCTGGCGTTGCCCGCCCGTTCGCCAATGCCATTGATTGTGACCTCGACCTGCCTTGCCCCGTTCATGACGCCAGCCATTGTATTTGCGGTGGCCAGTCCCAGGTCGTCATGGCAGTGCACGGAGAGGATTGCGTTCTCAATGCCCCGCACATGGTCCCGCAGGTATTTGATTTTTGCGCCGAATTCCTCTGGCAGGCAGTATCCAGTGGTATCTGGTATGTTGATGATGGAAGCGCCTGCGGCGATGGCGGCCTCTACCACTTGCGCCAGGTACTCATTGTCCGTGCGCCCTGCGTCCTCCGCATAGAATTCCACCTCGTCCACCAGATTCCTGGCGTACTTTACCGCCGCCACGGCCTGCTCGATGATGGCATCCCTGCTGGAGTTGAACTTGTATTTGATGTGCAGGTCGCTGGTGCCGATGCCAGTGTGGATGCGCTTGCGCTTTGCATATTTCAGCGCGTCCGCCGCCAATTTGATGTCACTCTCCAAGGCGCGGGACAACGCGCACACGGTGGGCCATGTCACCGCCCTGGATATCTCCACCACTGAATGGAAATCGCCTGGGCTGGAGGCGGGGAAACCCGCCTCGATTACATCCACGCCCAGAAGTTCCAGTTGCTTCGCTATCTTGATTTTCTCAACTGTATTGAGCTGACAGCCTGGAACCTGCTCACCATCCCTCAAGGTAGTGTCAAAGATGTATAGTTGTTCGCTCATAGTCTCATTTCAGGAAGCCGTTGATAATCTGCTCTTCCGCCTCTTGCTCCGTTAGGCCAAGTGTCATTAACTTGATAAGCTGGTCGCCAGCGATCTTGCCGATTGCCGCCTCGTGCACCAGCGCGGCGTCCACATTGTTTGCCTCCAGGCCTGGAACCGCAAGTATCTTGCCTTCGTCCATGATTATGGAATCGCACTCCGTGTGGCCCGTGCAGGGCGCGTTGCCCACCAGCTTGGCATCGAATCTCTGGAACGAATGCTCTTTTGCCACGGAGCGGGACACCACATCCGCGCTGGAGCCTTCCCCGTTGAGATAAACCACGTATGTGCTGATGGCCCGCTGCTGGCCATGTGTCATCAGCCTCTCGCGTACCACCAGTTTTGCATTTGCGGCAAGTTCGGCCTTGGTGGTGCGCTCCGTGTCATCCACGCCGCGTATCTGCACCATTTCCATTTCCATGCTGCTGCCTTCCTGCTGATATACCTCAGTCACTGGATTCAGTATGCGCCTGCCCTTGCCGTCGCCTGCGCCCACGTGCTTCTCCACGTATTTGACGGAGGCGTTCTTCTCCAGCCAGAAGCGGTGTATGCCGTCATGCTGGGAATCCTGCGCGCCGCAGTTGTGTATGCCGCAGCCCGCAACAATCACTATCCTGGCGCCTTCGCCTATGTGGAAGTCGTTATAGACGGTCTCCTTCAGGCCGCTTTTAGTCATCACCACGGGTATGTGCACCTTGTCATCCACGGTGCCAGGCGCCACATAAATGTCCAGCCCGCTGCCGTTCTCCTTTGGTACGATGCGTATCTTGTCCGTCGATTGCCTGCCAGCCGACTGGCTGTTCGCCCTCACGTTGAACGCGCCGTCCTCCACTTTGCCGCCGCCGATAAGTTCGCGGAGCATCTTAAGTTGTGTTTCATCAAGATTCAGCATTGCGCAGTCCCCCACATTCCACCGCTTTTGCAGCAGCCCATGTTTCCAAGCGACGAGCCTGCCAGGCTTGGCAGGACAAGTTCCCGCGGCCCGTATTTGTCCACAAGACCATCTTTCAGCACCACGATTTCATCCGCGATGTTGAGGATGCGCTCCTGGTGCGAGATGATGAGGATGGAACTGCCATGGATGTTCTGCCTCATGTTCTGGAACAGGCGTATCAGGTTCTGGAAACTCCACAGGTCGATTCCCGCCTCTGGCTCGTCGAAAATTGATATTTGCGAGCCTTTTGCAAACACGGTGGCGATTTCAATGCGCTTGAGTTCGCCGCCAGAAAGACTGGCGTTCACCTCGCGGTTCACATAGTCCTTTGCGCACAGGCCCACTTCCGAAAGAAAGTCGCAGGCCTCATGCACGCTGAGCTCCTTGCCAGAGGCCAGCCTCAGCAAATCCAGCACACGTATCCCCTTGAAGCGCACAGGCTGCTGGAAGGCAAAGCCAATGCCCGCCTTGGCGCGCTCGGTGATGCTCTTCTCCGTTATGTCAGCGCCATTCAGCACAATGCGCCCTGAAGTGGGCTTGGATATGCCCGCTATAAGACGCGCCAATGTGGACTTCCCGCCCCCGTTGGGACCTGTTATCACCGTCAAATGCCCCGCAGGCAGACTTAATGTCACATCCTTGATAATGGTCTTTTCCTGGCCATTGTCGGATACTTTGAATGATATGTTTTCCAGACTTAACATTTTCTCGCCTCAATTGTACGGGAATATAACTTAATGTACAGGATTTTCCAACCAAGAACAAAGAGACAACACATCTAGCGTACATAGACAATATCAATTTGCGAGGGAATACAAAACGCAAAACGCAGAGTTTTTAACGCAGAGGCGCAGAGATTTGTAGAGTTTGTTTGGAACGATGTGACAATTGGCTACAAATGCCTTTCGCTTTTTACGTCCTGTATTCAAAACTCTAAAAACTCTGCGCCTCTGCGTCTCTGCGTTAAAATCTCTGCGTCTCTGTTTTTTTACCTCTGTTTCCAATGGGAACAGAACTTAACGTTAAAGATGGGCGTCTTTGGCTCAAAGGGCTCCAGCGCTGATCTTCTCCGCATTGCGTTGACGAACCAGTGTGGCGGCTGATACGATTTTAGGCTTTCCCGACTTGTCGCTTACCACTGCCTTGTAGCCTAGTTTAGCCTTGCGCTCCAGTTCCTCGTCCACCGCTTCCTGTAAACAGGCAAGTGCCATTTCCATATCCTTACTCATTACTTGCAAGCTCCTTCAGGCGTGAAAATACCTGCTGTTCATAGATGAAATAATCCGTGTCCAACCTCTTCTCGAAAATCGGCCTTATGCGTTCCTGGGAATTGTCAAAGCAGAATGTGCTGTCACAAACCTCCGCATAGTCGAACAGGTTCTTCACGGTACGCGGGAAGCGTCTGATGATTGTTTCTTCTGGTACATTGTGTCCTCCTTGTTGAACTCGCAGCGCAACACGCTGTGCGGAAAATTCCGCACTGGGCAGATACAGGAACCATAGAGACACCTGCCAGCCCAGTTTGCGCCACTCGCGTATGCGGGACAGATATACACGCCCCGCAAGCGTCGTCTCAAAGGCAAATGTCTCCCTGCTGCTGATTTTCTGCTCAAGTTCGCAAAGGAACAGCTTGCTTGCCTGGAGCTGCCCCGCCGTGAAATCCAGCGGCGAAATGCCCTTTGCGAGT
>JAFYGL010000260.1 GCA_017543165.1 Victivallales bacterium
AAGATTCTCCTATCAAGGAAACAGGCAATGGCCTGTTAATGTCATATTCCGCAGTAGTTTTGACATCACCTTTTGGTTATATGCTCCTGCATTTAGATGCAGTCTTTGAACCGCTGTTTGCTAATCTACACTTAAACCACTGGTTTGCAACCTTGTGGCGCTGAATAGACGTGGGGAATTGCGCCTAGCTGGTACTTCATTGTTCCCGTGACTGCCCATGGCGAGGCGAGCGTGATAAAATGCAAAACTGTGCTTGTTGAAGTTTTTATGTCTGGTAAATTACTGACTAATATACAAGGTTTGGGAAAACATTAGGTTCGCAAATACAGGACTGCATGACAATGGAATATGCACCAGATGAGATATTGGTGATTGAGGTGGGGACAAAATATGTCAGTGCCAAGAAACCATACACAGTCGAACATGATTCAGGCACTAGTCTCGATGGAGCGATGAAAGGTGTGCACAAGCTGATTATCGGTAAGGGAATAACCGAAATCGGAGAGGAGGCGTTTAAAGACTGCAAGGAACTTCAGGAAGTTGAATTGCCGGATGGTTTGCAGGAAATACAGAGATCTGCGTTCGAGAACTGCATAAATCTCACTAGTGTTAATCTTCCCGATGGTCTTGTGGAAATACGCGAAAGTGCCTTTGAGGGATGTACCAGTCTTGCTGACGTCACCATTCCAGAAAGCATTTTTGAAATAGAGGCCTGCGCATTTTATGGATGCGCAGCTCTTGCCAGTCTTGCGTTTCCCACATGTACGGTATTTGTTGGGCAAGATGCGTTTAATGGGTGCATCAATCTTACCAACATTGTCAATCCAGATAGTGTTTCCCTGATTGGCGTGCGTGCGTTTGAGGGCTGTCCTGCCATGACAAGACCGATTCTCGATGGTACAAAGCTACAAGGTTGGCCAAATGCATGCGGTGTCGTTGCCATTCCTTTAAACGTCACGGAAATAGGTGGAGCTGCGTTCTTTGATTGCAGTAAAATTACGGGTGTCCTCATCCATAACGGTGTTACTAAAATAGGTTTTCGTGCATTTTATTATTGCACAGCGCTCGTGAAAGTTGTTATTAGCTATGGTGTCACAACAATTGAGCATCGCGCGTTTGAGGGGTGTTCGTCATTACGGAGTATTACAATTCCTGCCAGTGTCGGTGAATTGCCTGAAGGCATTTTTGAAGGGTGCATGTCTTTGAAAAATGTTACGCTGCATAAATCAACAAAGTTTTCGGATAAGACATTCCAGGGTTGCCCCATAGAGACGATTGACTTGATTTGAGCTTGAAAGGCTAAAAGTAGGTAAATAGGAAGCCGCAAAGCGGCAAGTGCCCGCAAGGACGACTATAAGCTTCCCATAAGAGGAACGTAGCGTAATCACGCCAATCGCAAAACCTGCACATAGAAGGTTTCCTGCTTGTTCCTGAGCAAGTAAATCGTTATAGATAAAGAATCTGCGTATTATGTCGGACGATGGAGATGGAGGAAAGAGAACTTACTGGGATTGAAGCCATTTCTATCCGCATCCCGCAAAGAAGTTTTCAGCAGAAAACAAGTAAGAAGTCGGTCTTTTTTGCCGCGGAGAATTGAAAAAGGGAAGTCAAAAAGTTAAATTTCAGCAATGAGAATCATATTCGGAGTTTTTTAAATAGAAACAAGATGAACAATTACTACCAAGCTGCACTGGACATTGCGGAAGCCAAACTCTTTCGTGATCCGACTCCGACCGCACTGCTTTCTCCAAGGCTGGGAACCGGAGGGGCATTCGTAGACATCTTTCTCTGGGATACCTGTTTTTGCGCATTCTGGGCGCAATATCATCCAGAGCGTTTCCCGCTGGAAGCCTCGCTTGACAATTTCTACCGATGCCAGGATCCTGATGGATTCATCAATCGCCAGATACGCAGTGACGGACGAGGCAAATGGAACCCGCACCAACCAATCTCGTTTGCTCCTCCGCTGCTGGCATGGGTGGAACTCACGCTGGCGGAGAATGGCCTGTTTCCTGGGCGGCTTGCCGAAAAATTCATTCCTCTGCTGAAACAGCATGAATGCAACCGAGCCAGATTCCGCAAGGCAAACGGACTGTATTTCAGTGACCAGTTCGGCTGCGGTATGGATGATATTCCACGCTGGGACAAAGACGAGGACGTTGTAATGGAGGGAGGCATTCCGTTTACACGTGAAAGCGTGGCGGTTGCAGGTCCAGTCGGCGACACTTTTTATGCGAATGTTCTCAGGCTGCCGAGTAAATGGTTTCATTTTGGCTGGAACCTCCAGCTTGACTGGATCGACACCAGCTGCCAGATGGCATTCAACGCATTGAATCTAAGCCGCATCGCCAGAATCCTGAAAAAAGACGACATCGCAGAAAAACTAAGCGCAGAACATAAGGAACTTGCAGATACTATCAATGACGCACTCTGGGATAATGTGCGCGGCTTCTACTTCGACCGTCTTGGAGACAGGCGATTGTCAAGGATGCACATCGGAAGTTTCTGGGCCTTGATTTCCGAAGTTGCCACTCCCGAACGGGCAGAACGCATGGTGCAGCAGCTTGACAATCCCGATACTTTCGGTTTGCCATACG
>JAFYGL010000261.1 GCA_017543165.1 Victivallales bacterium
ACTGTGGACTGTGGACTGTGGACTGTTACAGTCCACTTTGAAAACTATCATTGCATTACGACAACTGGCGGTATGAACACTGAGGCTGGCTCGAAGCGGACATGGCGCAGTTTCAGGCCAGGGGAGGGCAGGGCGTATCTGGTTTTGTAGAAGGTGCGTCCGTTCTCCGCCTGGAATGGCAGGGCGACGCCAGTGGCTTCGATGAGCTGCATGTCGCAGGAGAACCTGTCCATATTTGCGGCCTTGCTGAAGAATCTGCCGAACTTTGCAGTGTCGTTGGAGATGTTTGTGCCGAAAATCACGGGGAAGCGATGGAGTGCGCCGTGCTGGTCGCTGAATATGTGGTGCCCCATGAGATAGTCTTTTTCGCGATAGTACCTGCCATCGAAGAAGAATTGGAATGTCAGGTCGGTATGGGTGGTGTGAGTGACTTCGATGTATTCACCTTTGGGGCGGAATAGCTCGTACAGATGCTGGCGTGTCATGGCGTCCAGCGTTTCGTAGTCGTCAGGATTCTGGCCTGGTTGTGTGGCCAGCGATATGTAAACCAGGCTGTACAGCACCTCGTTGCGCTGCATGGTGACAAGGTCTGTGCTGCCCCAGTTTGAGACGATGAGGCCACGGCAGTTCGGGGAGGCCAGACGCCTGCCCGCCTCCTGCATCTGGTGCAGGCTGGCGTTGGCGAACCAGTATTGCAGGCCCAGTTGCTGGTAGCGCTCATCAATATTCCTGTCCACGGACCAGTACCAGTGCAGGATGCGGACGTTCTTGTCGATAAGTTCGCCGCACTGATAAAGCGGGGCGCGCCCTTCCTGCTCTGGCGTGTCAGGAATTGCGGCGCCGCCTATGGGCTCTCCGTCCAGGCAATGTGCATCCAGCAGTTTTTCGCCCCAGATGAACGGAGTAACGCCGCATTGCAGCAGGAATGAAGACAGTTTGTTGATGTCCTCCGCATACAGTTTGTGCGGCACCTTGTCGCGGCAGCGGGGGCATTTGCAGATGGAGTAGCATTCATCGTGGCAGATATTGATGCGCTTTGGATTGAACAGTTCTATTACCTCCTCAAGAACATCGCGGATGAGCCTTTGGTAGTCTGGATTGGAGGGGCAGGCCGTGTCTGGATATTTGTCATCATCCCGTTCCGCCAGTTCGGGATGCCTGGTGAGCAGGTAGTCGCAGTGAGAGAGTGAGGGCACTTCGGGGAATATCTCCAGCCCCGCCTTGTCGCAGATTTTGACAAGTTGCCTTATCTGCTCCTGGGACAGGACCTTGCCGCCGCCGTTTTCCGTATGGATGGAGTTCTTGCTCCAGCGGTTTGCATGCTGTATTTCCAGTGTCTTGCCTGGATATTCGTTCATGAATGCGGCGTATTCCAGCCATCCCTGGTTGATTTCTGGATGGCGTTTGTATTCCATGGCGCCGCCCAGCTCCAGCATTATGAAGTCATATCCATAGTCGGCTGCAATGCGCACCGCCTTCTCGAAGTCGCCAAAGCAGTCTGGCGCAGGCAGGTACAGTTTCAATCCAAGTTCAAGTCGTCTGTCTTTCATGATTCGTTGCGTCTAAGATGTTCGGTTTCCTCATGGAATGTGGCGGCCTCCTGCGCGGCCTGCTGGAGGGCGGCTTCCACATCAGTTGGATTCTGGCGCAGGAGTTCGCATCCTGCAATTCGGTCGAAATGGGGGAGGTGGAAGGTCACCTTGTCGCTTTGGCGGCATATTTCCTGGAAGAGAAGCGCGCCAGTTCGGAATGGGCGGAATGCATTGTAGTCCGTGATGTGCAGTTGCAGGCCGTGGCATAATTCGCCTGCGAATTTGCTGAATGTGGGCACGAAGTGGTTCTCCCTGAAGAGCACGCCTGGCAGATTGTGCCTTCGCATTGCGGAAACAAGTGCGTCTGCGTCCAGGAATGGTGCGCCCACGATTTCAAAGGGGCGGGTGGTGCCCCGTCCCTCGGACAGGTTTGTGCCTTCGAAAATGCAGGTGCCTATGTACGCCAGCGCACTTTCAAATGTGGGTATGTTTGGAGAGGGCATTACCCAGGGCAGCCCTGTGGCTGGGTATGGCGCATTCTTGTCATAGTTCAGGCAGGGCACCACATTCAGTTCAAGCTTGAGGGAGAGTTTTTCCTTGATGTAGTTGGCCAGCATGCCAGGCGTCATTGCGTAGCGCACCGTGAGGCCGTAGCCGCCCACAAAGGAGTTCAATTCAGGGCGCATTACAAAGCCCTCGCAGATTGAGCATCCCAGGGGATTCGGCCTGTCCAGGACTGTGAATGGAATGTTTCTTGCGGCACATTCCTCAAGCGCGTATGCCATGGTGCTGGTGTATGTGTAGAAGCGGGCACCCACGTCCTGTATGTTGTACACCATCATTTCCACGCCCTTGAGCATTTCATCGTCCAGGCGGTAATGCTTGCCATACAGGCTGAATATGGGCAGTTTTGTCTTGGCGTCAATGGCGTTTTCCATTTTCTCGCCTGCCTGCTGGTCGCCTTTTATGCCATGCTCAGGACCATACAGCGCCACTAGTTTGAAGTTGTGCGCCAGAATGTCCACCGTATGCTCCATGGCGGAGTTCACGCCTGTGGGATTGCTGATAAGCCCCAGCCTCTTGCCGCGCAGTACCTTCAGCCCCTCGATGTTGTCAATGCCGCATTTTGTCATGTATTATTAGTGTTTTTTGCGAATGGTTTACAATTGGCTGTAATGATAATGCCATAATGCCTCTTTGCAAATGGCACGGTTGCAAAATGCGAGAGGCCGTAGTACGCAATCTCATTTCAGGTGGAGGCGCAGATTTGTTTAGGTTGGTAATTTCGCCTATTTTCTATCTATGCGGGAATATTATATTGCAATCGCTATGTTCCCCATTGAGAACCTATTCTCATGGAAAACAAAACGATTGCATAAAATGTTATAATATTTCTTGCAATAATATCTATTACTATGCTATAATAAATTAATAAACATTCTAAAAGACAATTATATGCGCTAGTTTATAAAATTCATAAATTATCACTAAAGGAACTTGACAACGCCTGTTGCCGTGGTACATTAGGGGCAATCTGATTCAGAATGTGCAATGGTACAGGAGAGGCGATGAATAAACAAAATCATGGTGAAATGGCATCGGCGGCCAGCGCTGGCTGCGTGTATGACGCGCAGCTGAAACTGCTGCTGCGGAACAAGGAATATGCGGCGGACATCTGCAACGCGGTGGTCTATGGAGGCAGGCCGGCCGTCACTTCCGACACGTTGGAGCCGCGCCCAGTGGAGCAGAACGCGGTGCTTGCCAGGGACGGCGGCGGCTTCGCCACGGACAACCGCTTCAGGGACCTGGCGTTCTTTGTCAGGCGGGGCGAGGATGGCGGGGGCTTCCTGCTGTGCCTGGAGGTGCAGTGCAGCCAGAGCCAGGAGATGCCGCTGCGGGTGCTGGAGTACAACGCCCGTGAAATCGTCCGCTTCGGCGGCGAGCCAGGCTACAAGGAGAGCCACGTGCTGCCGCTGGTGGTGACGCTGGTGCTGAATTTCAGCGAAGGCCCGTGGAGGGGGCCTTGCTCGCTGCTGGACATGGCGGAATACAGGGACCCCGAACTTGACCAGGCGGCGGAGCAAAGCAGGCTGATCATGGTGGACCCGTACACGATGGACGGGAAAATGCTCTCAAGATTCTGTAAAGATTTGAAATTCATGCTATGTTGTTGGCGTTTTTCAAGGGACAAAACGGCGTTGCAGGCGTTTCTGGAATCCCAGGAAGGCCTGGTGTTCCCTCCGTTGGAAATGCGGCGCACTTTGTATATGTTCTTCAATATGGTATTCGATGAAACCGTGGACGACACGGAGGGAGGTATTGGCGTTATGTGCGAGGCAATCAGGCAAATCAGGGAAGAAGGCTGGAAGGAAGGTCTTGCAA
>JAFYGL010000262.1 GCA_017543165.1 Victivallales bacterium
AAAAGGGACAAAAGGGACAAAAGGGACAAAAGGGATAAAAGGGATAAAAGGGATAAAAGGGACAAAAGGGACAAAAGGGACAAAAGGGACAAAAGGGACAAAAGGGACAAAAGGGACAAAAGGGACGAAAGGGACAAATTGAGTGAACGTCTCTTCGTCCCTTTCGTCCCTTTTAGTCCCTGAAAACTACCCTCTTGGGGAACAGAGCAATAGAAAAAAAAGCAATATGGAGTATATTTAGCACGCAAAATTAACTTTTGCCTCGCTTGATTGTGATCGGCGTGATATTCGTATAAAGGCAAACTTAACACAGGGAAGAAGATGCGAACAGTCGGTACTGTAGTACGTGGAATACGCTGCCCCATATTCCGCCAGGGAGATGACTTGGCAAAGGCAGTGACAGAGGCGTTGAAGCAGGCTTGGGAAAGCGAAGGCTTTGCCTTGCGGGACAGGGATGTGATAGGAATAACGGAATCAGTGGTGGCCCGCACACAGGGCAACTACGTCACTTGCGACCAGATTGCCGCCGACGTGCGTGCAAAATTCCCCAGCGGCACTGTTGGCGTCATATTCCCCATCCTCAGCCGCAACCGCTTCGCCGTGCTGCTGCGCGGCATAGCCCGCGGCGCGGAAAAGGTGCATATCCAGTTCAGCTTCCCCTCTGACGAAGTGGGAAACCACCTGATGAGCCAGGAGGTAATGGACGAATCTGGCATAGACCCATGGAAGGATGTGCTTACTGAAGAGCAATACCGCAAGACATTCGGCGAGCATGTGGCGCACCCCTTCACTGGCATGGACTATGTGAAAATCTACAAGGAAATCGTCGGGCTGGACAAGGTCAGCGTCTCATTTGCCAACAATCCGCGTGAAGTGCTCAAATACACGAAGCAGGTCATAAACTGCGATATTCACACTCGTGCCAGGACAAAAAGACTGCTCCTTGCCGCAGGTGCGGAAAAGGTGTTCAGCCTGGATGAAATCTGCAGTGCGCCAGTCGAGGCAGGTGCGGGCTACAACGAAAAGTACGGTCTGCTTGGCTCCAACAAGTCAGATGAGGAAAGAGTGAAGTTGTTCCCCAGGGACTGCCAGGCTTTGGTGGAGGATGTGCAGAGACGCCTCAAGGAAATGACAGGCAAGACAGTCGAGGTCATGGTCTATGGCGACGGTGCATTCAAGGATCCAGTGGGCAAGATCTGGGAGTTGGCCGACCCTGTGGTGTCCCCCGCGTTCACCGCTGGTTTGAAGGGCACGCCTAACGAAATCAAATTGAAATATCTAGCGGATGAGATACAGAAGACAGGCGCCAGCGACGCCGATGTGCGCTCTGGCATTATCGAGCATATACGCCACAAGGGCGGCAACCTCTACGGCAAGGAAGAATCTCTGGGAACCACACCTCGCCAGTTGACCGACCTGCTGGGCAGCCTGTGCGACTTGACCAGCGGCTCTGGTGACAAGGGCACCCCAGTCATCCTTATCCAGGGATATTTTGACAACCTGGCAAACGATTGAGATAAATGTGGGCGCCGCTTAGGCGCCCGCAATTAAAATTATGGCATATAGAATCATTGACAATGGGGCGGCTCTGGCAGACTTTTGCCAGGCCGCCTTAAAGCAGGAAATTATCGCTGTAGATACCGAATTCGTCTGGCGCAACACGTATTATCCCAAGTTCGCACTGTTGCAGATTGCCTGGAACGAGGATAATTGTGTCCTGATAGATCCATTGGCGATAGAGGACAAGGCACCGCTGGCGCAGTTGATGGAGGCGCCAGGCGTGAAAAAGGTTTTCCATGCCGCGTTCAATGACATTCCCATAATCGAGCGCTGGGCGAATTGCCATGTCTGCAATATCGGGGATACCATAGTTGCCGCTGGCTTTGCAAATCTGACTGCCCGCCTTTCATTGGCAAAACTGTTTGCCACCCAGATGGGGCTGGTGCTTGCAAAGACGGAAACCCGCAGCGACTGGATGAAACGCCCTTTGAGCGAGGCTCAACTTGAGTATGCAGGCGACGATGTGGCTAAACTTGTCGCATTATACCAGATACTTGTGGCAAAAGTGGAAGAGACGGGCAATCTTGCATTCTACAATGAGGAGATGGAACAGCGCTCGCAGCCTGGCGCCAACGATGAAATGCCTTTGGACGAATGCTGGCTTCGCGTGTCGCGCTCTCCCTTCATCCATTTTACAAAGCAGGACTATGCTGTGCTGAGCAGGCTGGCCGCCTGGCGCGAAAGCACGGCGCGGGCTGAGGACCTGCCGCGCAATGCCGTGTTCCGTGACGAGTGGCTGGTGCAGGCCGCCATAAAGCATCCATACACGCAGAAAGAGGTTGCCGCGCTGCCAGGCATCTGGTCCAAGTTGGCAAAATTGCGTGGCGAGGCGGTTGCCAAGGTGGTTTCCGCGGCAATGAAACTGCAGCCCCAGGACTGGCCAGATATGAGCCAGGTGCTGTTTGACAGGCGCATTGTGAAGCAGCGCAGCGACCGCGTGGTGGCCCTTATGAACAAGCGTGCCGAGGCACGCGGCATAGACCCCATGCTGCTGGGAAGCCATCGCGCCGCGCAGGACTTCGTGATTGCTGCCAATTCGCAGGAGAAACTTGCAAAAACAAGGCTAATGAATGGCTGGTGCCATGAATTGCTTGCACCTGCAATTGACGATATTGCAGACGAGTATTACAAGAAGAGGATGATGCCCAGATGACATTCCTTAAACTGAAATGCCCAGTGCAGCATTACGCCTGGGGCGAGAAGTGCACCGAAGGCAATTATCCTTTCATTGCGCAGTTTCTGGGCGAGAATGCAGCAGATTTGCCATGGGCGGAATTGTGGATGGGGGCGCATCCGAAGGCGAGTTCCTGCCTGGAGAATGGCACCGCCCTCAACCAGGCGATTGCCGCACAGCCATTGAAAATGCTGGGACATGAGGGTAATCTGCGCTTCCTGCTGAAAGTGCTGTGCTGCTCAAGCCCACTTTCCATCCAGTCGCATCCAGACAAGGCGACCGCAGTGCGCCTGCACGCATTGTATCCAGATGAATTCCCCGATGACAACCACAAGCCAGAGGTGCTGTGGGCGTTGTCTCCATTCAGGGTGCTGGCTGGATTCCGCCCCATACAAGAGGCGATTGCGGACTTCAATGCGAAAAAGTGCCTTGCGCACTGGGCGCGATTGCTGTCAGAAACTGGCGATTATTCCTCATTGTGCCGCAGCATATTTGAAGGCGACACGCCTTCTTTCGAAAACATGGAACTGGATTCCTCCAATGAAAGGGATGCCCTGTTTGCGGAATTGTGGAAGGCATATCCAGGTGACAGCGGTACCTTTTTCGCATATTTGCTGAACTACATCAGGCTTGCGCCAGGGCAGGCTGTCTTCGTCCCCGCCAATACCCCCCATGCATACATAGAGGGCAGAGGCGTGGAGTGCATGGCATGTTCGGACAATGTGATACGCGCTGGCCTTACACCAAAGAGCAAGCGCAAGGACCTTCTTATGGAGACATTGGACTTTGCGCCTTCGTCTCCTGCCTTCATGCTGGCGAGGAACAGCGCCCAAACGGGCTTCAGGCTGGATGCCAGCCCTGACTTCAGCCTCACAATCATCAAAGGCGGGCAGAATATCATGTTTCCCAAAAACACACCTGCCATAGTATGCATGCTGGCGGGAACTGCGGAACTTTCCTGCAAGGAAGGCAGGCTCAATGCAAAAGCAGGCGAGGTCTTTTTCAAGACGGCGGATACAGAGATGGCCAGCCTCGCCGCAAACACAATGGATACGCTGATTGCCATCGCAGAAGAGTAAATGCGGGCGTAGCGACCGCGCACATAAGCAACAACTATGGAACTATTCAAGGAACTTGGAATAGCCTGGGAACTGGAGAAAATCAGGCCCTTCAAGGTGGACGGCGTTTACTGCTGGGAGAAGGAATACCAGGACATATTGCACGCTGGAGTATGGGCAAGGCATTTTCCCAAGGCAAAATACATCCACAACAACGAGACCATTCTCTTCTACCATAACGAGCCAGGCTATCAGGGCGAGATTCTCTACAGGACCCAGCCCATTGGCGGGCAGGGCATAGAACGCTCCGTGCTGAACGAGTACATTGACGACCTGAAAGAACTTGTTTCATACGCGCAGGACAAGCCCAAGGCGATGGCTTTGCTTCAGCAATTGCAGTTGCCAGTGCCGTTGTATGCATCGGAACGGCTGCGCTTCTACATGGGGGAGGACAACAAGGCGCATCTGGCTGTGATGTGGGGCTTTATTGATGAAAAAGACAACGAAGTCATGCCCATAATGCCCATAGAGGAATACGCCAGGCAGTTTGAGGAATTCGTGCCTGACATGCGGGCTGTGCCGAAGCGGAGCCATGTCCGCCTTACGCTGTTTGTCATCGCAGCGGCATTTGCATTGCTGGTGTGGGCGATGGCGCGTTCAGGCCGTGTGGTGGAAGGTCCTGGCATGCAGCCGCCAGATGTGGAGCACGATATAGCGGGCAACCTCTATGTGCAGCCTGTCGGGCTTGTGAACAGGGGCGAGATAGTCGCCGCCAGAAGTGCATACAAGGGCACTCTTGACATACTGGGCACGCGCCGCAATGTGAAGGCCGCCGAGGTGGTCTATCATCGTTTTGACACGGTGGGCAATTATCAACTTTCCCTTTGGAATGACATGTATAAAGCCGATAATCAGATTCTGGTTGCAGTGCGGGATGGCGGGCAGCCTGTCCCTGAAGGCTGTGCTGTTGCGATTTCGCCGTCCTGTCCCATTGTGGGGGATGAGGTCCATGCCGTGAACTGCTCGCCACTGCCGCCAGATGTCAAGGCAGTGGAATGCAATGTGCGCTGGGATGGCGGTGACAGCGGGCCTATATGGAAGCCCCTTGGAAATGACGGCACGCTCGAATTGCAGTGCCATGTATTCAAGGAGCCTGGAATGCACAAGGTGGAGATGGAGATGAAAATGGAGGATGGCTCCATTCGCACTAGCCAGCTGGAGTTTCCAGTGTTCGACGCCAATGGACTGTGCCCTGGCACGGAGGCAACTGTGCTTCGCCCTGGACTTGCTTTGTTCCCATTGACTGGAACCGCCTTCACACGGCAAAATATATATGTCTGCGACGTGGCGGAAGGCCATGTGGATTTTGTGGTGGACCGCCTGGTGAATTGGGGCGATGGGGTTGGGCAGCATATTCCTGCAGGCCAGCACAAGGTGCTTCACAACTACAGGGCGCCTGGCATATATACTATCCAGCTGCATTATGCCTTGAAGTCAGGGCAGCGACTTTACGCCGAGACAAAGTTGACTGTCGTGGAACGCAAGTGATTCTTTGTTTATCGCTCTGCTCCAGCAATGTGTTGACAGGCGTTTGTAATTGGCAGTTCGGCCCCGCTGGGGCCGTAGTCACTAGTACGGCGCATCCCCGTGCGCCGCGTGCGGCGCACGGGGTTATTGATATTGGGCCCCGTTGGGGCCCTTTCCAAAGCAAGTTTTTTGCCTGTTTGCAGCCACTTTCCATTGCGGAAAACAAGATTATCATGAAAAATCAAGTTTTATGCCCAGGAAAGGGCCCCAACGGGGCCCAATTTGAATATCCTCGGGCACCGCAACGCGGTGCCCG